>DATJDT010000559.1:0-4906 GCA_035497275.1 Pedobacter sp. | reverse complement strand
TATATCCAATCTATAAAAAGAGAAAAAACAGGGCGTAAAAACAATGATTATTTATGTCAAATCTGACACGCCAATCAGTATGATACTCCTTTATTTTCTCGAAAGCAACTACATGTTTCCAAACTTTATCGGGCCTAGCTTTAACTATAATTTGGTTAGAAATTGATAGAGATGATACCCGATTTTATTGGCCGGCACAACCCCAAAAAGTAGTCTTGGTTTGAAAAAATTCTCCATTCGAACTCGGTTAAAATTTGAACTATTATAACATTTAACCCTTCAAAAAACACGCTATTAAATTTGTTTTTCCCCCTCGGTAGGGGATGAGTTTTGGGTCGTTTTTTACCCCTCAAATTCATGTTAAAAATAGCCCCTAAACCCTATTAAATACTGCTCAATATTCAGGACTAAAAAGGGGATAAAGTAATGCTATTATCCTAAAAAAACGATCTATTTTTTTAGCGAAAATGGGCTTAAATTCGATCAAAAAAAATAGCTACCTAAATTAAATCCTCATACATTTTCAAATTTATTTGATTTTTTATATGCAGAAATAACGCACAATTAGTGTATATTAACCGATAAATAATTCTCTTATCTCTACGAAGCAAAAAGTAGCGACAAAAGTTTAAAAAAGGCAAGAAAAGTCAAACAAATAAGCAATTTAACGAGTTTTCATGATTATTAATATTAAATTGAAAATCAGAATTTTAAATTAACTTAACTAATCAAAAAAAGAACATAAATAAACTTTTAATCAACTCAAAAAACTAAATATTTTAGCATTTAATTTAAATGACACAAATACACAATCATAATAAACTAAAATACAAATTGTTATATACGTTAATATTAAGTTTAACTTCTTTAAGTGTTTTTGGGCAGATTTTTGACAATGAGCAAAACCCACTTAGTGTAAAATGGAGGCAAATCAATATTGCAGGATTTAAAATCATCTACCCTACCGAGCTCGAAAAAGAAGCTCAGCGAATGGGCAATACCCTACCAAAAATTTACCCTTCGATTGGACGAATATTAGACCAACAAAAAACCACTATCCCAATCGTATTTCAGAACCGCGGAATACTAGCAAATGGCTTCGTTCAATTGGCTCCAAAAAAGTCTCAATTTTACACCACCCCGCCGCAGCAATTCGACAGTCAGGATTGGTTAAATAATTTAGCAGTTCACGAGCTAAGACATGTTGCCCAGTTCGACAAATTAACTGGAGGCAAAGCCTATCCTTTTCCCGAGGAAATTTATTTTGCTTACTTAGGAATCAGCGTGCCGATTTGGTTTTTCGAGGGCGACGCAGTGAGCACCGAAACTTCCTTAACCAACGCAGGTCGGGGAAGGCAACCTTCATGGATCATGTCTTTCAGGACCTCCCTCCTAAACAACCAAAAGCTCTCCTACTCCAAATCTTATTTTGGCTCGAGCAAAGACCAAACTCCAGGCTATTATCAACTCGGATATTTACTGACTTCCCGGCTTAACAAAGAGTTTGGAGAAAACAGCGTAGACAGTTTACTCGGAGATATCCAAAAGAGACCATTTCGATTATATCCATTTTCGAGGAGCTTAAAAAGGCTTACTGGAAAAAACACTAATCAATGGTACAAGTACAATGTAGATTTGCTTAAAAAAGAATGGCTGTTACAAGACATGGAGCATAAGAGCGAGCAATACCAAGTTTTAAATCAAAAGGCCAAAATTGCGACAAATTACTTTTTGCCTACAGCATACGGAACCGAACATATTTTATCGCTAAAACACAGCAAGGCATCGCCACCAACTTTTGTTTTGATAGACTCTCATAAAAATGAAAAAAAACTATTTGCGATTGCCTACCAAGAACAGCCCTGGTTTAGCTATGCCAACAACCTGTTAATTTGGGATGAGATTAGGTTCGACCCAAGATACAAGCAACGTAGCTACAGCGTTATCTGCTCCTACAATTTCCTCACTAAGCAAAAAAAGCAACTCACTTTTAAAACTAGACTCTTCTCTCCTAGCCTTTCGGTTGATGGAAAAAAATTAATTGCAGTTCAAATTGATTTAAGCAATCAGGCCAACCTTGTTGAACTCGATCCACAAACAGGGAATGTTATCAAAACCCATCCAAATAACGAAGGTTACATCCTGCAAACGCCAGCGCTAAATAGCAACGGTTCAAAAATGGCATGGATCAGCGTTAGCGAATCGGGAAAAGCTTTATGGATTAAGGAAGGAGATGACAATCCGCGCAAAATTATCAACTACACACAACAGCAGTTAAGCAGACCAGTATTCAATGGCGATCAAATCATTTTTAACGCCCATTTAAACGGAATTAACAATCTTTATGAAGTAAATCCTACCGGCGGAAAAATAATCGCTCTAAGCGCCTCTAAATACGGCGCATTTAATGCGAGCTTTACAGCCGATGGAAAAAGCATGTTATTTAACGAATATCATTTACTGGGTTATGATATCGTTCAAACACCAATCGTGGGCAAGGAAATTCAAAAAAACACTTTTGTCTATTTCGGGGCAGAAGCAAAAAAGCAAGACGACGCTGAAAATGTTTTTAATGAAATTCCCAATCAAAAATTAGAATCAAAACCTTATCGCCCTTTTGCCCACTTATTTAATTTCCATAGTGTAACCCCCACTATCGACAACTTGGATAGACCTGGCATCCAGTTAAAATCTAATGATTTGTTAAGTACGCTTGATTTTTATACGGGCATAGCCTACGACAATGACTTAAGGAAAATAGAATACAATGCCGGTTTTACGTTTAAGGCCCTCTACCCAATTTTTAGTGCTGTTTATCGAAACCGGGCACGAACTGCTTTTTACAAAGCAAAAAACGCAACACAGGTATCTCAAGCCAACTGGAGAGAAAACTATATCAACATCAAAGCAAGTTTACCGCTCAGCATTAACACCTTTAACCATAATTATAGTTTCTTAGCAGAAATTGCAACTACCTATACCGAAAGAGATTTAAATGAAACTGATGCTAAAACAATCAACAGTACCGTACTTTTTCCATTAAATTATCGATTAGCTTTTACACATACCATTCGTACTGCAGAAAGAGACTTGGCGCCGAAATTTGCCCAAACCCTCAGTTTTAAATATTTCCATCAGCCTTTCGACAACAACTTAAAGGGAAAACTATTTGCGCTTGAAAGCAATCTATATTTCCCAGGAATTCTTAAAAACCATACTTTCTCTGTTGGCCTGAATTACCAAAACACAGCAGGTATATTCAATGCTAGTAGAGAAATTACCACTGTGTATGGCTACGCACAAATAAAGGCTAAAAGCGAACTTCAAAACACCTTGTTGCTAAATTATAGATTTCCTATTGCCTTTCCAGATGCAGAAATAGGCCCTTTAGCCTACATTAGAAACATTAGAGGCGGTTTGTTTAGCCATTACGAGAACATTGTAAAACAAACAAATATTATCCAACCTAAAACCTTTGGCTTCGAATTGCGTAGTAGTATGAACCTGCTACGCTATCAGCCAATTGTTGATTTAGGAGCAAGAATGATTTTTGTAAATCAAACTTATAAGCAAAACCCTATATTAGAGTTGATTTTTAACTATAGTTTTTAAATGATGAAAGCAAAAACGATATTCGCAATCTTAATTACCTGTTTATTAACCATTTTCCTAATGGATAACAGGGAGGCTGTTGACTTTAATTTCCTGATAGGAGCGCCAGTTCCAGTTTCTAAACTTCTAGTTATTGGGATCTGTATTTTAATTGGTTTTATTCTTGGCTATATTGTTGGAAGACCAAGAAAAACGGTTAGCAGTTACGACACGGAGATAGAAAAGAGTTATCCAACAAGTGATAACAAATCTACTTTAAGCGATGAGGATAGGGATTATATTAGTTAACTATTATCAGCTTAGTGTTGGTATTGGCAATTTCTCTATTGGCTCGGGAAGTACTCGAGATGTCTTCCTGAAATATTCGTGAAAAGATAATACCAAGTCCAAGAAGTGTTCGAGATGTCTTCGACATTTCATCGAGGTGAGCTCGATAAAGACCCGAACGCTTCCCGAACGCTTCCCGAACGCTTCTCGAACCCTTCCCGAAGACTTCCCGAACAAATAGGCCTTTTTCCCGAACAACTCCCGAACACTTCCCGAAGAAAACATAGGTTTTCCCGAACAACTCTCGAACAATTTTCTCAAAAAACAAAAGAGTAATCCTACAAGGACTACTCTTTAAAAATGAACGTTAACCCAAAATTACGTTAACCCTTTTGCGCATTTTCATTAAAGCTCATCATCCAGCCGATACCGAATTTATCAATTAGCATCCCAAAATAATCGCCCCAAAATGTATCGCCTAATGGCATTGTCACATTCCCGCCTTCGGCTAAACCCGTAAACAAACGATCAGCTTCTTCTTTACTATCTGCTGTAATTGAAATCGAGAAATTATTTCCAGGCACATAACTCGACGCCCATTCGCCACCAGTATCGCTTCCCATTAAAATTGAAGTTCCAATTGGGAGCGAGACGTGCATAATCCTATTGCCTTCTTCCTCAGAGAGTGGCGGACAATCTTCTTGTGGAGGCATTTCATTAAACCTGCCGATGTAGTTAAAATCTCCACCGAATACAGCTTTGTAAAAAGTAAATGCTTCTTCGCAATTACCGTTAAAATTTAAATAAGTGTTTGTAGTTGCCATGATTATGCGTTTTATTTATCGTATTTCATTTTTAAATAACTAATTCCGGTTCTGATCATTTCCGCTAGTACAAGCTCGTTTATATCACTTAATTTCTTAACATAAATACAAGCTTTGGCCATCTTAAATTTCCCCAACTCCTTTAATAAGGGCTCTTGATCGGCTAAACCAGTATAAATATACAAAGAAATTGCGGCTTTACG
>DATJDT010000558.1:0-5381 GCA_035497275.1 Pedobacter sp. | reverse complement strand
TATCGAGTAATAGCAGACGGGCTCACTCAAAATGGGATTTGGGCGCTTACTCATATCAATGATTACTTAGAAGGCAATATTAAAAAACATGAATTAACTGTTGAGCGAAGAGAAAAGTTGCTTTCTGAGTATTTGCAACAGACAGGTTTGGATGCAAATCCGGTTTTAATTACCTATTTTCCCGATGAACGCATTGATAGCCTAATTTATAGCTACCAAAAAAATAGCCCTGAAATTGATTTTAAATACGAAGACGGATCGCGACATCAGCTTTGGGTAGTTGATGATCTGGAAGATTTGAATACCCTTGTATCGGCATTTGAAGAAATTCCTACCGTTTATATTGCAGATGGACATCATAGGATTGCCTCTATGGCGAAAATGGCGAAACATCAGCGCACACTAGCTGTTCAGGATGAAGATTCCTCATTCAATTATTTTTCTACCGCATATTTTTCTACTGCCCAAGTAAAGGTATTGGAATTTAACAGGCTGGTTAAAGATTTAAATGGTTTCAATACGGCCGAATTTTTAGCCAAAGTTGCTCAATGCTTTCTTATTGAAAAAGTAGAAGGCCCTATCAAATCTTTGGTAATGCACGAATTTGGTATGTACTTATCAAAATGCTGGTATAAATTAACGGCAAAAGCGACTATTTTTGATCCGAAAGATCCCATTTCGGTGTTAGATGTTAGTATTTTACATGACTATATTTTAAAACCAATTTTAAAAATTGAAGATCCAAGAACGGATGCACGGATCACTTTTGAAGGGGGGAAAACACCGGTTGAAGATTTACAGGGCCAAGTTGATAATGGTAACTATGCTATAGCTTTTACCTTATTTCCGACTTCTGTTCAGCAACTTATTAATGTGGCTGATAAAGATGGGGTGATGCCTCCGAAATCAACCTGGGTAGAACCAAAATTTTTGGTAGGAATGCTCACTAATCGATTAATGTAACTTTAATCTAAGGCATTTCTTAATACCCAGTACCTAAAAGCCAAGATTGCTTTTTGAAAATGGGTTAATTTTAATGGGTCTTTTCGATAATAACTGGGTAAGCAGAATTTATTAAGTTTCACAAGTAATTTAAAAAGTGCTTTTTTCATAGCGGCGTTTATTTTTCATTACCAGGTAAACCAAAAAACCATTCACTACAACAAAGAGTATAAGAAGGATCATTGTTAAGTCTTTCCCTTTTTTGATCTTTTCGAGCTCTTTGTTTAATTTTTGATTTTGGTCTTGAAGTTCTTTGATCGTATGTCTGTAGTTTGCAAGTCGGTCATCGCTTGTTGTTGCAATCGTTTTAACTTCTTGCATTTGAAGATCTTTGTAATCAAGCAAAATCTTTAATTCCTTAAAAATAGCATTATCATTCAGCGCAATTTGCCGTAAAATTTCGTTTGAATTTTTAATGTCACGTTTGGTTTGAAAACCAAATATCCCAGTTCTCGTGTTTAAACTTTGATCGTATTGACCGAATTTTTCACTTCTTTCGGCTAATAGCGCGTTTATTTTAGTACGCTGTAGTTCGTATGCGGAGGTATCCTGAGCACTTAGATTTAATGTTAGGGCAGTAAATAGGCTGATTAAATAAAAAATGTATTTGTACATCATGAAAAAATTTAGGGATGAAATTCAACTCTAATGATATCATTTAAGTGCAGGCCAAGTAAACCACTTGCTTTTCCTTTATTGATAGCAATTTCAAGATGGTTGCTAATCCCAAATAAGCATAATTTTTCACCTTCTTGTACTTCGTTGTAATGCCAACTTAGCTGATTAATAGTTTCACTCTTACGAAAGTATAAGGTGAAATCTCGATTGCGTTGAATTTTAGTGAAAAGATCTTTGGTAATATTAGTTATAACATTGCAAAACGTATCGATGTAAATTACGCTGCCTCTAATAATATCTCTTTCTATTACTGGGTGTAAGAGTGTTCGTTCCTCAATTTCTGATGTAGTTATCCCTACCTCTTTCAATTTGCCACCTTTAGCTAAGGTAGTTGCAGCTTTTACAAAGATGTCAACCAAAGGGAAGTGCAAGTATTTTAGATCTTGCATGATATTTAGTTCTACAATCTCATCGGGTTTTTCATCAAATAGCAAAGAGAAAATTCCATTGTCGGCGCCGACAAAAAAATGATCTTTATATCTTAAGGCAACATATTTCGTATGTTCACTAAACACAGAATCTATCCCAATAAGGTGCACGGTGTTTTTTGGGAAGTAAGGATATACGTTTTTTAACACAAATGCTGCATAAGAGATATTGAAAGATGGAACTTCGTGGGTAACATCAACAATATTAGCCGTGGGTAAGATGCTCAGGATACTCCCTTTCAATGCAGCCTGATAAAAATCTTTTGACCCTAAATCTGTTGTTAATGTAATAATTGCCATTAAAAATTCAATATTTATGCTTATTCTTGCCTATAGGCATTCCGCCTACAAATATTCAATTTTTAAATCAAAATATACACTTCTATTTAAAATACAATATTTTGAACGAACTAAAGCTAACATTAGAAACGACAGACCAGGTCCAATTTTGGGGCGCAAATAATGAGCACTATGAATTAATTAAAAGTGCTTTCCCAAAATTAAAGATCGTAGCAAGAGGAAATGACGTGAAAGCGTTGGGCGATGAGGCTGAGTTAAAGGCTTTTGAGCAAAAATTTGAGCAATTGGTGGCTCACCTCGAAAAATATAGAACATTATCGCATAATGACGTAGATGCAATTTTAGGGGCTAAAAAATCTTCGGTAAAGGTTGACGAGATTCCTGCAGCTGTAAATAATGGTGAAGTAATTGTTTTTGGTAATCATGGATTAATGATTAAAGCTCGTACAGCAAATCAGCGTAAAATGGTTGATAGTATAAGCAAGAATGATGTGCTATTCGCTATCGGACCTGCAGGAACTGGTAAAACTTATACTGCTGTGGCATTAGCTGTAAGAGCACTTAAAAATAAAGAGATAAAGCGAATTATTTTAACTAGGCCTGCCGTTGAAGCAGGTGAAAGTCTAGGGTTTTTACCAGGTGATTTAAAAGAAAAGGTTGATCCTTATTTACGTCCCCTTTATGACGCCTTGGATGATATGATACCGCCAGAAAAGCTAAAACTTTATCTAGAAAATAGAACTATCGAAATTGCACCACTGGCTTTTATGCGAGGCCGTACCTTAGATAATTGTTTTGTTATTTTGGATGAAGCCCAAAACTCTACCGATTTGCAATTGAAAATGTTTCTCACTAGGATGGGGCCAACGGCTAAATTTATCGTAACTGGTGATGTTACCCAAATAGATTTACCAAAGAAAGCACAATCTGGATTACATAATGCGCTTCGTATTTTGGAAGAGATTAAGGGCATTGATATCATTTATTTAACAGGAGAGGATGTTGTTAGGCATAAATTGGTGAAGGCAATTCTGAAGGCGTATGGAGATATCCAATAGTTATAGCTATTGACTATCCTATTAAAAAATCGTATTTTCGCATCCAATGAAAGCAATTAAAGAAACTCATTTTAGTTTTCCAAAACAGTCCAATTTTTATAAGGGTAAAGTAAGAGACGTATATACTATTGATAACCAGTTAATGGCAATGGTAGTTACGGACAGGATTTCGGCATTTGATGTTGTTTTACCTGAAGCAATTCCTTTTAAAGGGCAAGTCTTAAATCAAATTGCTGCTAAATTTTTAGCCGCAACACAGGATATCGTACCAAATTGGGTGCTGGCGGTACCTGATGAAATGGTTACTATCGGCAGAATTTGCGAACCTTTTAAAGTTGAAATGGTGATTAGGGGATATTTAGCTGGTCATGCTTGGAGAGAATACAGTGCAGGCAAAAGAACTGTTTGTGGGGTGAGTTTACCAGATGGGCTAAAGGAGAATGATAAGTTGCCAAAACCTATTATTACACCAACAACCAAAGCATCCGTTGGTCATGATGAAGATATTGCTAAAGAAGAAATCCTTTCTCGTGGGATTGTTTCCTTAGTGGATTACGAAAAACTAGAAGCATTTACTCATGCCTTATATGAGCGTGGTACAGCCATGGCAGCAGAAAGAGGCTTAATTTTAGTTGATACAAAGTACGAATTCGGTAAAGTAGGTGATGTTATTTATTTAATCGATGAAATTCATACACCGGATTCTTCACGTTATTTTTATGCTGATGGATACGAAGAAAGACAAGATAACAATGAGCCTCAAAAGCAATTATCGAAAGAGTTTGTAAGAAAATGGTTAATTGAGAATAATTTTCAAGGTAAAGATGGTCAAGTAGTTCCTGAAATGACAACCGAAATTGTTGAGTCGATTTCTGATAGATACATAGAGCTATATGAGCAGATTACAGGAGAAGTCTTTGTTAAAAACCCGTCATCAAGCATCGCTAACCGAATAGAAGAAAATGTGAAAAATGCGATTAATGATTTATTATCCTAATAATAATCGTTACTTTCGTTAAATACTTTAATAAAAACCAACCATGAAATTCTCGACAGATAAACACGAAAAATATGTTGTTTTAAAATTAGATGAACCTAGATTCACTAATGACAATACACCTGCATTAAAATCCGAATTTATCTTATTAAATACTGAAGGTTATCGCAATATTGTTTTAGACCTTTCAAAGGTTAAAGAGTGTACTGATTCACAAGATTTAAGTTGTTTATTAGTAGGAGATAGGCTTTGCAAAAGTGCCGGAGGCGTTTTTGTAGTAACGGGAGTTGGAGCGGCAATTGCTAATCTGGTTAAAATATCTAATATCCATCAAGCTGTAACTTTTGTTAACAAATTAGATGAAGCAACAGATCTAATTTTTATGGAAGAAATAGAAAAAGAATTGCGTGGAAGCGTAGATAAGGGGTAAAAATGACTTTTGAGGTAACCATTTTAGGTAGCAGCTCTGCTACTCCGGTTTACAACAGAAATCCCACAGCTCAATTACTTAATTGCAACGAAAAATTTTATTTGATTGACTGTGGTGAGGGTACACAACAACAGCTTATTAAATTTGGACTAAAGTCCTCCAAAATAGATTTTGTATTGATTAGTCATCTTCATGGCGACCATTACTTCGGCTTGATTGGTTTACTTTCTAGTATGCATTTGAACGGGAGAATTAAACCTATTCATATTTTTGCTCCTTTTGCTTTAAAGGAGATCTTGGATCTACAATTTAAACATTCAGATACACATCTCAGGTATGAATTGATTTATCATTTTATCAATCCAGATGAATCTGAGATTATTTTCGAGAACTCAGATGTTATAATTCAAACTGTCATTCTTAATCATCGGATTCCTTGTACTGGATTTAAGTTTACTGAAAAAAAACGACTACGAAGACTTGTTGTA
>DATJDT010000557.1:0-13615 GCA_035497275.1 Pedobacter sp. | reverse complement strand
GGAATTTGCCAACGTAGACATCGCATTCGTTTTTTTGGCAATAACAATTGCCCGCTGATAGCTATCTTTTGCCGCATCAAATTTTAAATAGATTAGGTAAACGTTTCCAATATTGTTTAATACAATTGCTTGCTTGTTCTGATCATTCACGTCTTCGTATATTTTTAATGAACGATGCATATAGGCTAATGCTTCTTTGTAATTACCTAATTGCTTATAGATAATCGAAATATTGGAAATTGACCCTGCAGCCTGCGCTTTTAGTCCAAGCCCATCTCTTAAAGCATATGCTTTTAAGTGAAATGATAGCGCTTCCTTGAGCTTATTTACACGCATATAGGTATTGCCTATATCGCTGTAAGCTAATGCAATTGAAGTAGAGTCATTGAGTTTCTCGGCCAATTGAAGTGCTGACTCACCAAAATACAAGGCCTTATCAAAATTAATTGAGCCATAGCCCCAACATAGGTCACCTAAAACCTTTAGTTTTAACCTTTCGTCCCTCGTGTTTTCTGCAACCTGGGTTAGGCTATCTAAAACCCTCTGATTTTGGGATTTTGCTTGAAAAAGAAAGGAGGTAAATAAAATGAGAGCGAGTAAATATTTCATTCAGGATTACAACCAATGAGTTACTTTTTGCTTGCTTGTTTTTCGGAAATAGTTGTTTTGGCAGATTTAATTTGACTATTGAACTGGTTAAATTTAAAATACTTGGCTAATGTTTCAGCTTTGCTAACATCCTTTAGGGCTAATTGATACTCTCTCTTTTTAATTTTAACAGTTGCAATTCCCAGTATAGATTCGATGTAGGAAGAATTATTTTTTAGTTGTTGTGCTAAGATGCCCTGTTGGGTATAAAACCAAAGTGACTGCGTAAGTTTATTTGCACCAAAATAAATTTTACCTAGTTGATTATAAGCTGCCATCTGACCAGCCTTATTGCCGATGCGCGAATAGGTTTTTAAAGCTACATTTAAAACCACTTGCTCGGCTTCAGTATAATGTGAAAGAAGTAAATGAACATTGCTCATTCTTAACAATGAGGCAGCATATTGTGTTAACTTCTTGTTGCTATTATATTCAAAAGCAGCCTTTCCGAATAAGGTCAGTGCTTCGTTCAATTCCCCTCTTCGCTCATTTCTTTCTGCATCAGCAAAAAAAATATCCGCTTCAGTTTCATTTGCATTTAACACAGCCACATTAATTGCAGGTCCGTAAGGAGAACTATCCTGTGGCCCCGAATTACTGGATTGTGCAAGCGCATTTGAAGTAATCCAAAGGCAAACGAGCGCTAAACAGATTCTATTCATTATAAAGACGTTGTTGGTTTTAACTGTCATATGGAATTTCCCATATATCATAACGCACAAATGCAAATGACGATATATAGCTATTCCATTTTATAAAGATACGAATAAAATTTAGTTAAATACCTGTAAATTAACATCAAAAGATGCCCAAACCATTGTTGGGTGCGAATCACAATGATAAATTTCTCCTGTTGAAGCAATCCCTATAACACCAGCAAAGCCATCAAAAGCCTTTAATTCTGCAAAAGATTTATCACATGCAGCTTGTAAAGTATAGCCATCTGTAACCCGTGTCACTATTTTTGCAGCTAAAGCCACATTTACAATATCTTCGCCAACACCTGTGCAAGATATGCCAGCGTGCTCATTTGCAAAGTTGCCTGCAACAGTAGCAGAATCACTTACCCTACATGGAATTTCAAATCCCTTACCACCAGTAGAAGTCCCTGCTGCTATATTCCCTGCTGCGTCTAAAGCCACACAGCCTACAGTTCCTTTTCTATCATTTTGATTAAGCTTTTCTTGATATTCAAATTGCCTTTGCTCAGTAATTGGATTAAAATATTCAAAACCATTTCTTCTTGCAAAGTTCAGTGCCCCCTCTCCACTCAACACCCTGTCGTTATACTGCGTTAATAAATTAGCCACCTGGATAGGATTTTGAACGTCTTCTAAATTGATTACGCCACTAAACCTTTGTGTTTTACCATCCATTAATGAGGCACTTAACCTCACTTTACCATCACTTTGGATATGAGAACCTAAACCAGCATTAAAAAGCGTATCATCTTCCAATAAAGATACAGCATAAACCACTGTTTCTACAGCAGTATGAGTTTGTAAAAACTGATAAGCTTGTGTTACTATCTTCGCTAAAGATTCTTGCTTCGCTTTCTTCGTTTCAGGATCTAAGGTTGATTCCCCAATAAATCCTCCATGTATGATAATTTTCATGTCGTAAAATTTGTTTGGTGTATGACGTAAGCGAAGGTAATATGCTATTCGGTAGGCACCACTTTTGGATGATGGATAACTAATTGATGATTCATTAGGTCGTATATATCTCCATCGCACATTACGTGTACAATCATATTTTTAATCGAAACTGGCTGGCCCATTTCTACATCCGTTAAATTCGTATCAGCCATGCTTCTCCCATCAACTAAAATCACCATTCCCGACCCAATGGCTTCCATCGTATTTCCGTAAATATATAGCCCTGTATCTTCTCCCAACCCAATTCCTAAAATACCAGGATTACTAGCTGCGGCATACAGTAATCGACCTATCCTGCCTCTTTGAACAAAGTGCGTGTCTACAATTACATCATCAATGAAACCTAAGCCCCCTGTTATTTTAACTTCCCCTTTTAGCAGCGCATCTTTACTGCTTCCCTGGTAAATCATATTTTTAGAACTCGCAGCAGCACCCGCCGAAGTACCAGCAATTACAAATTCGGTGTTTTGATACTTATCGAGCAAAATCCGATGTATCTCTGTACCTCCAAAGATAGACGTTAACCTTAATTGATCCCCTCCAGTAAAAATAATCACATCAGCCGCCTTGATCCGCTCTGAGTGGGCGGGATTATTTGCCTCTTCCCTGGTTCCAATATTTAAGACCCCAACATCATGTACATCCAATTGCGCAAATGCCTTGATATATTCCTCTCCTACTTTCTCAGGAATCAAGGAAGCGGTAGTCATGATCTCGAAACGAGATTCGTTTCCTTTAATGGATTCGGTAGTTATTCTTTTTAAAATACCGCGTTCAAAAAAGTTCATGTTCTGCGGTAAGCCAAACTGTGTTTCAGCAAAGCTCCCCGTATTTATTGCGCCACCTATTATAATTAATTTGCCTTTTGGAGCCATTATACTAATTTACATATTCCCAATCATGCCAAATATATAGGCATTAGCTAAATAATTAACATTATTTTTATCAATATTATAGTTTTAATTAACATTTGATCCATTTCTTCTTGGCAAAAAATAGACACCAGAAAATTCAAAAAATTTTTATACTTTAATTTTTTCTTTGAGGTTCGAATCTCAATTGAGTATAACGCTCAATTACTACCATTTAAACAATACAATATAATGAAGATATTAGGGATACAGGTGCTAAGAGGACCAAACATTTGGTCTATCAATCGAAAAAAGTTAATCCAAATGCGTTTGGATTTGGAAGATTTAGAGCAAAGGCCAACAAACTCTATAGATGGGTTTAGAGATAGGATTGAAAAGTTAATCCCAAGCTTGCACACGCACCGTTGTTCAAAGGGCGCACCTGGTGGGTTCTTATTACGGGTAGAAGAAGGCACTTGGATGGGACATGTAATTGAGCACATTGCTTTAGAAATACAAACCCTAGCGGGGATGGATACTGGGTTTGGCAGAACAAGGCAAACTAAAACAGAAGGCATCTACAATGTAGTTTTCAGTTATTTGGAAGAAAAAGCAGGTGTATTCGCCGCCGAATCAGCTGTTCGCATCGCAGAAGCTTTAATTAACGACAAAGAATACGATTTAGAGCATGACATTCAGCGAATGCGTGAGTTAAGGGAAACGGAACGCCTCGGACCAAGCACCGGCTCTATCGTTGATGAAGCCATTTCTCGGGATATTCCTTGGATAAGATTAAACAAAAGTTCATTGGTGCAATTGGGATATGGTAAAAATCAGGTCCGCTTTCGAGCCACCATGACCGAAAGAACAAGCAGTATTGCGGTCGATATTGCTGGCAATAAAGATGAAACCAAAAGATTGTTAAATGATGCCGCAATTCCAGTAGCAAAAGGCATCACAGCTTCTTCAATTGAAGATGTGTATGATGCAATCAAAAGAGTTGGCTTCCCTTTGGTATTTAAACCGTTAGACGGAAATCATGGAAAGGGAGCTACCATTAATGTAAAAAACGAGGAGGAAGCTATTGCTGCTTTTCATTATGCGAAAGAATATTCGAGAAGAATCATTGTAGAAAGCTTTATTACTGGTCACGATTTTAGAGTGCTGGTTATTGACCATAAAATGGTTGCCGCAGCTTTGCGCGTACCCGCACATGTTAAAGGGGATGGAAAAAGTACCGTGCAACAGCTGATAGATAAAGAGAATGAAGATCCACGTCGTGGTTACGGGCATGAAAACGTACTGACAGAAATTACCGTTGACCGTGACACCTTAGATTTACTAGATAAGAAAGGATATACCTTAGAAACAGTTGCACCGAAAGGAGAGGTTGTTTATTTAAAATCAACCGCCAACCTAAGTACAGGCGGAACTTCAATCGATGTAACGGATCAGGTACACCCTCAAAATGTTTTTAACTGCGAGCGTATTTCCAGGATTGTTGGTTTAGATATTTGTGGGATAGACATTATGGCTCAAAATTTAACTGAACCATTAACCGAAAATGGAGGCGTAATTTTGGAAGTTAATGCCGCTCCAGGCTTTAGGATGCACTTAGCACCGAGTGAAGGTTTACCAAGAAATGTGGCTGCCCCGGTAATTGACATGCTCTATCCACCGGGAAAATCTGCTCGCATTCCAATTATTGCAGTTACTGGCACAAATGGCAAAACTACTACTACGCGATTAATTGCCCATATTGTTAAAAATAACGGTAGCAGAGTGGGCTTTACTACTTCGGACGGCATTTATGTGCAAAATACCATGCTCATGAAAGGCGATACCACAGGTCCCTTTAGCGCTGAGTTTATCTTAAAAGAGCCAACAGTTGAAGTTGCGGTTTTAGAAACAGCTAGAGGCGGTATTTTGCGCGCTGGATTAGGATTTAACAAATGTGACATTGGCGTAGTTACAAACATTCAAGAAGATCACCTAGGCATATCAGACATTCATAACCTGGAAGATTTAACTAGAGTAAAAGCGGTTGTAATTGGAGCCGTTAAAAGAAGTGGTTGGGCGGTTTTAAATGCCGACAACGCTTACTGTTTAAAAATTGCACAAAGTGCCGATTGCAACATTGCCTATTTTAGTATGGATGAAAAAAATCCAGCGATAAAAGAGCATTGTAAAAATGGCGGAATTGCAGCGATTTATGAGAACGGTTATGTCACTATCAAAAAGGGAGACTGGAAAATTAGGGTTGAAAAAGCAACACACATTCCTATTACATTTAATGGATCGGTAGATTTTATGATCCAAAATGTTTTAGCCGCTACTTTAACTACTTTCTTGTGGGGATATAAAACAGAAGACATTCGAATGTCATTAGAAACATTTATTCCATCGGCAGCACAAACACCGGGGAGGATGAATATTTTTAAATTTAAAGATTTTAAAGTATTAGTTGATTTTGCACATAACCCAGATGGGTTTAACGGCATCAAAGGTTACTTGCAGAGTATTGAAGCAACGGAACATGTTGGTGTAATTTCTGGAACTGGCGATCGTCGTGATGAGGATATTATTGAAACAGCTAGAATTGCCGCCCGGATGTTTGATAGCGTAATCATTTGTCAGGAGAAATACTTAAGAGGACGTAAACAACAAGAATTAATAGATTTACTTTTAGTCGGCTTAAAAGAAGTAAAACCTAATATGCCTATTGAGATTAATAACAGTGGCGACGATGTAATGAAGAAAATAGTTAAAACTGCTAAGCCCGGCTCTTTTATTACCATTTTAAGTGACACTATTGATAATGCTATCCATAAGGTAACTTATTATTTGGATAAAGAATTAGATGGAAAATAGAATCGTCATTGCGAGGTGCGAAGCAATCTTAAGAATACACAATAAGATTGCTTCGCAACTCCTCGCAATGACAATTCATATTAGGAGGGCTTGCTATAGTGAATCTCTCAAAGCTTTGATTTCATCATGAGACATTCTTAACTCTGCTTTTTGGGCAGTAATAAGGTCTTTTAAATTTGCAGAGAGCCCTTCTTCTTCAATCGCCATTTTATATGCTTTTTGAGCAGCATCTTCACCAAATTCACAGTTATTTAAAACTGTTTTACGGTCATGGCCTGTAAAAACAGCTTTTACATCCATCCATGCTCGGTATATTTTACCCGAGTTCGTAGTTCCAGTTTCAATGTCTTCACCTAAAGCTTGTACTTCTGTAGCTAAGGCCATTTTATGTCTGTGACTTTCACGGATCATTTTCACGAAAAGATCCTTTAAATCGCTATCTTCAACACTCAACTCTTCAATGGCTTTTTCATAGCCCACAACTCTATCGTTGTTAATTTGAATAAGATCATTCAAGATCTCTGCGTTTACTGTTCTAGTTTCCATATTCTTATCATTTTGATGTATTTAAACAACATACTCGAAATAGAAAGGTTTATTTTTATTTAGCACGTTTAGGAATATAACCCATTAAGTAAATAAAAAGCTTTGATATATTTGAAGACAGATAAGTTTGGAAATTTATGCAAAAATTTATTGATCATATTAACAAATACGTTGTGCTTAATGAAATGGAAATCCAATTTCTATTAAGCAAGGTAAAAGCATCAACCGTTAAGAAGAAAGAATTTCTTCTTCAAGAGGGTAATGTTTGCAAGGCTAATTATTTTGTAGAAAAGGGCTTATTAAGGATGTTTTTCATTAATGAAAAAGGAGTTGAACAAATTATCCAATTTGCCTTAGAAAATTGGTGGCTTTCAGATTATATGAGCTTTACGATGCAGTCTAACGCTCAATTTTACATTCAAGCAGTAGAGCAATCGGAAATCATCGCTTTACCCTACCACATCCAAGACGAATTATTTGAAAAATTGCCACAACTAGAGAGGTACTTCAGAATGATCATGCAAAGAGCTTATGCAGCATCCCAAATGAGGTTCAAGTACTTCTACGATTACTCAAAGGAAGAAAACTACCGCCAATTTGTGTCGTTATTTCCAGAATTTATTCAACGAATACCACAGTATATGTTGGCTTCTTATTTAGGCTTAACACCCGAATATTTGAGTGAATTGAGAAAGAAAGGATAGTAGAAAATTTGCACACAATACCATTGCTTTGTTCTTTCTTAAACTAGTTTAAGATTTCTCTACTACAGAGGCTTTAACTTTGTGGTATCATTTAAAATCAAAATCATGGACAAAAGAATTAACATCGAGGAAACCGAACCAAATGGTTATAAAGCAATGTTTGCTTTGGAAAATTTCTTAGCTACTAGCAACCTAAGCAAAACACATAAGGAACTTATCAAAATTAGGGCTTCACAAATAAACGGTTGTGCCTTTTGCATTAATATGCACACTAAAGATGCCCGCAAAAATGGAGAAACGGAACAACGCATCTATTTATTAAATGCCTGGAGAGAAACTGAATTATTTACCGAAGAAGAGCGTGTAATCTTAGCTATAACCGAAGAAGTAACATTGATTGCAAACCGTGGATTAAGCGATGAAACATATCACAAAGCTAAATCATTGTTCAATGATCAATATATTGCACAAATCATCATGATGGTGGTAACCATTAATGCATGGAATAGAATAGCAATTTCTACCCAGTTGCAACCTGTTTAACCTTATTTTAATTTCGACAAGGGTATGTACCCAAGTATCAGCTCATCCTCTACTAAATTGCTTCCTGAAGAAAATTTCAAAGTGTATTTACTTTTAGTTTGAGCTGATAAAATGTCTTTTATTTCGAAAACATCATCAACGTCAACCCCGAATTTATCATCGATATGTGAGGTAGCTCCTTTAAAGCCAGTATGTTTATAGAAAGCTGTTTCCTTAGCCTCATTTATTGCAAGGGCTTTTTGATCTGCAACTACAAGCATCTTATAATGTAATTCTTCAAATTCACCCTGCTTATAGCCACCCAAATTCAAAAAGAATAAACTTGTAATATCATCTTTTGCCGCTTCTTCCTTCGCAACTACTGTCACCCTATAGTTTCCAACTTTATTTACAACCCTGTATGCATCCACATGTATTTTATCCTTTGCCTCAGGCCAAAAGGCCAACATTTCTGGTAGCAAAGCTTTAATGGATGTTCCAATGCCGAAAAAAATATCATGTTGCTCAATATTTCTTCCTTTAGGGGTAGCACCTAATAAAACCATAAATAATTTAGGAATTTCCATCTTATAAAGTTTACCCTCTGCGCGCTGCGCTTAACTGTTTAATTAACCGTTTACACCTAGCTTCGATTTCATCAAATACAGGCTCGAACAGATGATCATGATGATAAGGATCAATTACTTCACCATAATCTGCCAAGAAATAACTTACCTTATTTTTATGTGCCTCAGTTTTTGCGAGCTTAGTTACTTCTTTATAATTATTTTTATCCATCACGAAGATGTAATCGTATTCATCAAACAAACCTGCTGTGAAATGCCTTCCTCTTTGTCGCGAGATATCATAACCAGCATTTTTTGCGACTGCGATACTCCTACTGTCGGGAGCTTTGCCAACATGCCATGCTCCTGTCCCTGCTGATGCAATTTCCCAATCTAAATTTTGCTTTTCAACTAAATGGCGCATAATACCCTCGGCCAAAGGCGAGCGACAAATATTGCCCATACAAACCATTAAAATCTTCAAACCTTATTTTGCTTCAAATTGATAAACAATTTCATAAGTAACTCCTCCGCTTGGCAAGCTGGATGAATATATTAACTTACCATCCTTTAAACTGGCGACTATTGCAGCACCATAGGGATGAGTTAAGGTAACCTTATCGCCCTCCTTTGTCCATTTTTGTGTACCCATATTAGCTACCATGTCGCATAAAGGCCCTTTCGAAGAAATAGCGTATGTTCCATCCTTCTTAAAGGTAATCGTATAATCATGATTAAGGCAGGCACTTGCACCGCTCATTGTCATATAATTTGTCTCGGCCTTGTTATTAATCATCATCGCCGGACTAACAGTGGCTGCACGTAAAACGAAGCTTTGATTAATCAAATCATCCTTCCCACCCTTTTTACAAGCCAACACTGTACATATACAGATCAATAACAATATTTTTTTCATGTCTTATTTTTCAAGTTTTATATGAATACGAGTTGTTTAAGGAAATTGTGACAAGAAAGAATTTACCACTATTTTAACTACCCATAAATATCGTTTAAAATTTTTGCTAAACGAACACCACCTTTCAATAATTGTTGGTTTACTGTTCCGATCCAATCAAAATTGTATCGGTAGCTTAATTTATCATCGTTTTTTATCCCAGTAGCATATACCTTATTGCAAATTTCATAAGATTCGAATACACATTCCTTTAAACTCGTCTTTTGCCAGGCAGTAAATTCAGCACTTGAGGGATGATTAATTGCTTTTGTGTATTCAGTATAACTCAATTGTTGAAAATCAATTAAGCCTTCATCCCAAACCCTGTGCAAATTAGATTTCTCACCAAACCAGGTTAACTGTACCTTATTTCCACCTAAATCTTCCTTTCTCGCCGTATGCATGGGTTGATGTAAATCACCTACCAAGTGGATTACCATCCTTAATGCTAATTTTTTCTGCTCAGCTGTACTCTTCTGGTTTTTTAGTACTGTAATCATTTCATTGAGCTTATTGTAAATATTAGGCCCCGATTCACTTTCTAAAAAACTAAATACAGCTGGTTTCGTTAAATCTGCTGGAAGATTAACATAATGCCAATTACTCAAGTAATTGTAACTAGTATCCGATTTAATAAAGTCAGCCCAATTGGCGGCCATTGCTAAGCTTTCTGTACCTAATAGCTGTTGAATAGCCTTACGCGTTTTTGCATTGATATACTGGTCGGCCACCTCACCAACAATCCTGTGTCCGAGTACTCCCCAAGCTCCGCTCGTAAAGGGCAGGTACATGAGCATAAACACAATTGCAATTTTCTTTAAAGTCAACGATTTCTTCATTTTATAATTGTTTAGGCACGCAATTTATTTTCTCTTTTAGCACCAAGGTCACTTCTTTATGATCGTTTAATCCGACTAAAACCAAACTAGTGGCATTGGCCGATTTAATTTTGAAATTATTCAAATACTGTCCATTTCGATAACAGCCTGAGACTTTTTGTTTATAATTAGCTTTGGTAAAAGTTCCTTTAAGAAATAACGTATCTGCCTTAACAACATAGGTTCCCTTAGCATACTCATTCCAAACCCCCTTATTAAAGCAGGCCTCTTCGTAATAGTTAACTTTCGAATGCGTTGTCAAATCCACATAGAACGAATCACAGCTGAACTTGAACTTATGCTCAGTATAATTTAATAACTGAGCGGCATTTGCCACACTATCTTGATTCCATACCCCTTGTAATGATGCTTCCCCCTCACCCTGAACATTTGGCAACCTAATGCAAGCGGTCAAAAAAACCGAAAAAGTAAAGGCTAAAGCTAAAAACCGGGTTCCTTTGTAAAAAATCATGATTAAGTAATCCTCTTTTATCTTTGGCCTATTTCAACGATCCTACCATATCTTCTGGCTTAACCCAAGCATCAAATTGCTCATTGGTTAATAAGCCCAATTCAACAGCAGCTTCTTTTAAAGTCTTATTTTCTTTATGCGCTTTTTTAGCAATCTTAGCAGCATTCTCATAACCAACGTGAGGGTTTAATGCTGTTACCAACATCAAAGAATTCTGAAGGTGTTTCTTGATCTCTGGTTCATTTGCCAGGATTCCTTCTGCACATTTGTCATTAAAAGAGACACAAGCATCACCAATTAATCTGGCCGACTGTAATACATTTGCAGCAATTAATGGTTTAAAAACATTCAATTCAAAATGTCCAGTTGCGCCACCAATAGCAACTGCTACATCATTTCCCATCACCTGCGCACATACCATAGTCATTGCTTCTGGTTGTGTTGGATTCACTTTACCTGGCATAATTGACGATCCTGGCTCGTTATCAGGAATAATTATTTCCCCAATCCCACATCGTGGTCCAGAGCTTAACATCCTTACATCATTCGCAATCTTCATCAATGAAACCGCTGTGCGTTTTAATGCCCCCGAAAGTTCAACCATTGCATCATGCGCAGCCAATGCTTCAAATTTATTTGGCGCAGTTACAAAGGGTAATCCTGTTAAATCTGCAATCTTTTTGGCAACTAAAATATCATACCCTTTTGGTGTATTTAGCCCAGTACCAACCGCAGTACCCCCTAAAGCTAGTTCTGCAACCATTACAAGTGAATTCTTAATAGCTCTGATACTGTTATCTATTTGTTGTACATAGCCCGAAAACTCTTGCCCTAAAGTTAAAGGGGTAGCGTCCATAAAGTGGGTACGTCCAGTCTTAGTGATATGTGCGAATTCTGCTACTTTTTTTGCCAATGTATTGCGTAGTTTTTCCAATCCAGGAATGGTATTTTCAGCAGTTAATTTATACGCCGCAATATGCATTGCTGTAGGATAGGTATCATTAGATGATTGAGACTTGTTAACGTCATCATTTGGATGAAGCACTTTCTGTTCATCGGCCAAAGTCCCGCCATTAATTACATGTGCACGATTAGCAATTACTTCGTTTCCATTCATATTACTCTGTGTACCAGAGCCAGTTTGCCAAATAACCAAAGGAAATTGATCATCTAATTGGCCAGCAATAATTTCATCACAAGCCTTAGCTATAAGTGATGCCTTATCTGCAGATAAAACTCCGAGTTCATGGTTTGCCTGTGCTGCTGCTTTTTTCAAATAGCCAAAAGCATGGATGATTTCCTTTGGCATCGAACCCTCTGGCCCTATCTTAAAGTTATTACGTGAACGCTCAGTTTGTGCTCCCCAATATTTATCAGCAGGCACCTGTACTTCGCCCATTGTATCGTGTTCTATTCTAAAACTCATAATGTATGGTGTATTTTTTCTCAAAAATAAGGATTTATTGTCAATAAGTATAGGATAAAGCGCATTGAGCATAGAGAAAATGAAGCAAAACAAATCACTTTGCTTTAGCTGTAATCTCGCTATTAATCTAAATGTTTAAAACTCTTTTGTGCTTGTAAGGCCAATAATTCTTATTTTTCGCCTTTTAAACCAGTTTTTAGTCTATCCATGAGTTTTCGTTTACTATTCGTTTCATTTGCGCTCACTATAATTACCATTTCATCTTGCTCAAGTCAGGAAGAAAAAACTAAAAAAGCCGAAGCTGATAAAAAAGTTCGGCTTAAAACCGACGATGCTGCCGACAAGAAGCTCCTAGCATACGACCCTAAAAAAGGAGATCGTTGGATTGCTGACTTTGTACAAAATTTACACAGAAAGACTGGTTTTAATGGAAACATGCTGGTTGCTAGAAAAGGGAAAATCCTATATGAAAAATCAGTTGGGTGGGCCGACTATCTTCATCGCGACAGCTTAAAGATTTCTTCTGAGTTTGAATTAGCATCGGTTACCAAAACATTTACTGGTGTGGCGATCATGCAATTAATTGAAGCTGGAAAATTGAAACTCACTGATAATGTAAAGAAGTTCTACCCGAATTTTCCCTATGAAGGAATTACAATCGAATTGCTTTTAACCCACCGAAGTGGGATGATGAATTATGTTTACTTTATCGACGATATTTGGCGTAAGGAAAAGAAAGACCAACGAAAAGGGGTTTCAAATCAAGAGGTAATGCAAATAATTGCCGAGAAAAAGCCAAACCGTTATACTAAACCGAACGATCGTTTTCATTATAACAATTCCAATTATATGGTTTTGGCCTCCATTATTGAAAAGGTTACTGGTAAAACTTATGCAGATTACATGATGGAACATGTTTTTAAACCAGCTGGCTTAAAAAATACGCATGTCTATTCTACAACGGTATATCCAAAAATTCCAGTTGATGTAGTTGGTCATGACCGTACCTGGCGTTATTCTGTAGCACAGAATTTCTTAGATGGCCCTGTAGGTGATAAAGGTATTTATAGCACTTTACACGATTTGGTTCTATATGACAAGTATCTAAAAAACGGTAGGCTCCTTTCCCAAAAAAGTTTGGACTCAGCTTATAAAGGGCGGAATAAACCAGTTAACGGCCATTTTAATTATGGTTACGGTTGGCGGATGTTTGATGGCAAAGGAATGGATAAAGTAGTTTATCACACAGGTTGGTGGCATGGTTTCCGCCATATCTATATCCGAGATCTTGATAAAGATATTGTGGTTATTTTTCTTGGAAATTTAACAAATGGCAGCTTGATGCATTTAGATGAGCTTTTTAAATACTTAAAAATGCCTATTATTAGGAAGGGTGCTTATTCTGGTTCAGGATCATTGCCAGGTAGTGATGAAGATTAGGTGATCCAACTTGTGAGGTCGTCATTGAGAGGAGTCAACTAACGCGTCATTGAGAGGATTAAACTGCTTCGCAACTCC
>DATJDT010000556.1:0-4627 GCA_035497275.1 Pedobacter sp. | reverse complement strand
CAATGAGCTTCATCAACAGCAATTAAATTTACGTTCATATAGGCAATTCTTTCTCTTACAATAGGCGATAATAGGCGTTCGGGAGAAAGGTATAAAAACTTGATCTTACCATAAATACAGTTGTCGAGCAAAATATCGATTTCTCTTTTGCCCATTCCCGCATATATAGCGATGGCTTCAATCCCCTTGGCTTTTAAATTCTCAACCTGGTCTTTCATCAAGGCAATGAGTGGAGAAATTACTAGGCAGATGCCCTCCATCATCATTGCAGGTACCTGAAAACAAACAGATTTCCCGCCACCAGTTGGCAGCAATGCCAAAGTATCGTTCCCATTCAATACCGATTGGATAATTTCTGCCTGCGTTGGCCTGAATTGATCAAATCCCCAATATTTTTTTAAAATCTCTGTTGCTGTCATAAAAAGATTGTGATCAAAACTACGTTGAAAAGTTGACAGTTTACAGTCTCAGTTTACAGTTTTGTACCCTTATCGTTATGCTTTCTGCTCTTTAAAAAAAGATTATTAACTTTGAAATTATCTAAATCCATCAATTCATCGTATGAGAAATCTGTATTTACTAATACCAATATTCTTAATTTCAAGTAATTTAAGTGCACAAGAAAAAAAAGAAACTACAAAATGGGATGTGGAAAAATACCTTGGAACATCCAAAAATTTTACGATTAACACAGATGAAGGAACTTGGATGAATCTGGATGTAAGTCCAGATGGTGCTACGATTGTATTTGATTTGCTAGGCGATATATACACTATCCCAATTACTGGTGGACAAGCAAAATTAATTAGCGGTGGCATTGCTTATGATGTACAACCTAGGTTTAGTCCGAATGGAAAATACATTTCTTACACGAGCGATAAGAGTGGTGGCGACAACATATGGATTATGGACCGTGAGGGTGGAAATAAAAAGCAGATTACCAAAGAAAGCTTCCGCTTACTGAATAATGCAACTTGGATGCCTAATAGTGAGTACCTCATTGCTCGGAAACATTTTACAGGATCTAGATCATTAGGTGCTGGGGAAATGTGGATGTATAGTATTTACGGTGGTGATGGAGTACAATTAACAAAAAGAAAAAATGATCAGCAAGACGCTGGTGAACCAAACGTATCACCAGACGGCAAATTTCTATACTTTAGCGAAGATGTATCCCCAGGTCCTAATTTTGAATATAGCAAAGACCCAAATGGCATCATTTACGCAATCAGACAATTAGATTTAACTACCGGTAAATTAACCGACTTGATTGAAGAGCAAGGTGGTTCGGCAAGACCACAAATATCACCAGATGGTAAGTTTATGGCTTATGTAAAAAGAGTTCGTTTAAAGACTGTACTCTATATACAAAACCTCAAAACCCAGGAGGAATGGCCTTTATATGAGGATTTATCACGTGA
Organism: Pedobacter sp.; assembly: GCA_035497275.1. Classification (GTDB taxonomy): domain Bacteria; phylum Bacteroidota; class Bacteroidia; order Sphingobacteriales; family Sphingobacteriaceae; genus Pedobacter. The sequence continues at coordinate 3,206 of DATJDT010000556.1, read as the reverse complement.
CCAACAAGAGACTTGGGCGATTTTTGGGGTGTATCCTAATTTTGCTTGGACACCAGATGGCAAAAATATAGTGTTTTATGCCGGTGGAAAAATAAAGCAGATTGATTTAAATAATTTAAATGTAACCGAAATTCCTTTCGAAGTAAATAGCACGCAAACAGCACAGCAAGCGCTACATTTTGACCATCAAGTGTTTGCACCTGAATTTACAGCCAAAATGATCAGGCAGTTAACCACCTCGCCTGATGGAAAGTTTGTAGTTTTTAATGCCGCTGGTTATTTATATAAGAAAGAAATGCCAAATGGTGTTCCTGAACGATTAACCAATGGTATTGATTTCGAATTTGAACCAGATTTTAGTCCAGATGGAAAGTATATTGTCTATACTACCTGGAGTGATGAATTTAAAGGGGCAGTTAAGCGGACAGAATTAAAAAACGGAAAAACTATTAGTTTAACGGATGAGAAAGGTTATTACTATTCGCCGAACTATTCGAACAAGGGTGATAAAATTGTATTTAGAAAAGGTGTTGGCAATGAAGTTTTAGGTTTAACCTTTGGAAAAGGTACTGGTATATTTACTATTCCTGCCAATGGAGGATCGAAAACGCTCGTGAGCGAAAATGGTATCAAGCCCATGTTCAACACTGATGATAGTCGAATCTATTTTCAAGGATACGAATCGGGAAAAAAGGCATTTAAAAGTATCGATTTAGACGGTAAAAATGAACGAACTCATTTTACCTCTCAATATAGCAACCAGTTTGTTCCTAGTCCCGACGGTAAGTGGATGGCTTTTACCGAATTGTTCAATGCCTATATTACGCCATTGGTAACTACTGGAATGCCTTTAGATCTTTCGGCAAATAACAAATCAATTCCTTTGGCCCGTGTTACTAAAGATGCTGGTACTTTTTTACATTGGAGTGCCGATAGTAAAAAACTCTTTTGGACTTTAGGAGAACAATATTACCAACGTGAGATTAAAAACACTTTTAGTTTCGTAGAAGGAGCTCCACAAGTACTTCCAGAGTTAGATACTGCTGGAATAAACATTGGATTGAGATTAAAAGCAGATGCGCCTACAGGATTATTGGCTTTAAAAGGAGCCCGTTTAATTACCATGAAGGGTGATGAAGTAATTGAAGAAGGAACTATTCTACTAGAAAACAATAAAATTACTGCAGTCGGAAAAGCGACAGACGTGGCTATTCCTGCAAATGCTAAAGTAGTAGATGTAACTGGCAAAACTATCATGCCGGGTATAATTGATGTGCATGCACATTTACGCACTAGTCCGGATGGCGTAAGTCCACAACAAGACTGGTCTTACCTCGCAAATCTATCATTTGGCGTAACTACCGCACATGACCCTTCAAGCAATACAGAAATGGTATTTAGTCAAAGTGAAATGCTAAAAGCTGGCAGAATGATTGGTCCGCGTTTATATTCTACTGGGTCAATTTTATATGGAGCAGATGGCGATTTTAAAGTGGTCATCAATAGTTTACAGGATGCACTTTCACATTTGAGGAGATTAAAAGCAGTGGGCGCATTTTCTGTTAAATCCTATAATCAACCTAGAAGGGAGCAGCGCCAGCAAATTTTAGAAGCGGCCCGTCAATTAAAGATGGAAGTGGTACCAGAAGGTGGATCTACCTTTTTTACTAATATGAACATGATTAACGACGGCCATACCGGTATTGAGCATAGCATTCCGGTATCACCCGTTTATAAAGATGTCGTTAATTTGTGGGCAAATACCAATGTTGGGTATACACCTACATTAATTGTTGCCTACGGCGGACAGTGGGGAGAAAATTATTGGTACGACAGAACCAATGTGTGGGAAAACGAAAGATTATTAACTTTTACACCACGTTCTATTATTGACGCACGTTCTAGAAGAAGAACAACTTCCGAATATGGCGATTATAACCATATTGATGTGTCGAAGGCGGTAAAGCAAATTGCAGATGCTGGAACTAAGATAAACTTGGGGGCACATGGCCAAATTCAAGGTCTAGGTGCCCACTGGGAACTTTGGATGATGGTACAAGGTGGTATGACACCCATTCAAGCGATTCGTGCTGCTACATTGAATGGCGCAAACTATTTGGGAATGGGCAAAGAAATAGGTTCCTTAGAACCTGGCAAATTGGGGGATTTAATCGTTATCGATTCCAACCCTTTAGATGATATCAAAAATTCTGAGAAAATTAAATATGTAATGGTTAATGGTCGTTTGTACGACAGCCTAACAATGAATGAAGTAGGCACCAGAGAAAAAGTACGGAGTAAATTGTGGTTTGAATTGGATAAGGGTGTTGCGTTTTCTATTCCTTATAAAGGTTCAGAAACTTGGACTTTTACAATTCCTGGATGTGATTAGGGCTTAGCAATTGTTAATTATAAAACCAGTAAGCCAAATGCCCTTAGCGTATTAATTGGTTTTGAATACCAGAACAATTCAAAGTGTTCTATGGTGGCTTCAAAATCAATTTTCATTTCTTGGAAAGTATAAACCTTCTCATTTGAAACCGATATTTTGTCTAAAATTGAGATGAGCCACACTCCTTCTAGCTGATTGGTTTGGATGCTAAAACTTTCTTTTTTACTATGAAAATTTAAGGTCATCATTTGCCAAGTATTACCCTTTTTAGATTTGGTAAAGGTCTCGGTTACTGGCTTACCTCCAAGCCAAACAATTTTAGCTGTTGGTTTAACATTTAAGTTATCATCGCTATGTAGAGCCTTATCGATAAAATTAGCTGGAATGGTAGTTCTTGGGATTTTAAAGTCAAACCAATCTTGCAATTTGTAATCAAAGCAAATGCCATGCATAAAATTGAACAATGACTTCTTTAAACCAAAGCTAAATTTGTTGTGGTCTATCCCTGTTTTATCTATATAATTGATATCATTGTTCGCAAAAGTGCCTATCTCCTCACGCTCTTTTACTACGCCAAATTTTTCAGGATATAAACCAACCGGACTATGCGCCGTCATCGCAAATTGATGCCAAAAACCAGATTGTAATACACCAGCTTCAAATAATTGACGAACCATTTCCAAACTATCTACTGTTTCTTGAATAGTTTGCGTTGGGTACCCATACATTAAATAGGCATGAACCATAATTCCGGCGTCGGTAAAATTTCGGGTAACTTTAGCAACTTGTTCAACTGTTACACCTTTGTCAATTA
>DATJDT010000555.1:0-6360 GCA_035497275.1 Pedobacter sp. | reverse complement strand
GTGATACCCTACGAAAAATAGGGGATATTTTTTTGGTACTACCTATATAAATTGTCAAAACAAAACGTCTCTATCATTCAATTTTGCATCGAACAATTAAATATTATGATATGGCGACCTTAGAATTTATTACCCGAGAAGATCTAGATCAGTTTAAAAAAGAGCTTTTTACTGAATTGAGAAGGCCGGAACAGAAACTCCACAAAGTAAGCGGGCAGAAAGAGTGGCTTAAAAGCTATGAGGTCCGGAATTTACTTAGCATTTCACCAGGAACTTTACAGACCCTAAGAAAAAACAAAACCCTCAGATATGCGAAAATCGGGGGGTTAATGTTTTACAAGTACGATGATATCCTGATGCTCATCGAGCCCAAATAAACCTATGCAATGTTTAGAATCCATGCCCCGTTTCATTCCCTTGGCCCTTGCTCCTATCTTTCTTTGCCTCCTGCATTTTGATGTAGGAGGCCCTGGCCTGCTGTAAATTATCAAATTCCCATACTGCTGATTTAATGCCATGTGCAACAGCGTTCCAATTTAATTTTCTATCCATGAGCAAGACCGGAACATTAAGGTCAACATCCTGATGGTACAACAATGAAGATCTTGCCACATCGATATCCACATTCGGATATTTGGCACAATAATAACCCATCCCATCGTCTACCGACATTTTTTTGAACAGGTAATACATGTCGATAAAATCCTTGACCCTTTGTCCGCTGTTTACAATCGCATTGATCTTCATTGCAGCGATATCTTCGGCAGACATCATCCTTATACCTTCTATGGTCGCAATTGGCTTAATGCTAGTGTATTTATGGGAAATGAAATCAAAATCTACTTCCCCTATTCTACCGCTAACATAATTGCTTTTCCCATGATTGATGTCAGCTTTATATACATCCTTTAGGTACTTGGCCAGACTTTCTCCGTCAAAATCCGAAGAGCAGAAAAGGTCGATATCGATGGATTATCTGTGGCCCATTAGTAGTGATAATGCGGTTCCGCCAACAAGATAAAATGAATCGAATTGCTGATCTTCCATCAGCTTTTGGATTAGATCCAGTGTCCCTGGTTTAACTGTTTCTTTGTGTAACATTTGAGCTTTTCTTTGCTCAACTGAAAATACTTGCACACGGCTTCCATGGTCATATCAGAAAGATAAGTGATATCATGTTCAAGGGCATGTACAACGTTTTCCCGCCTATAGAACCTAATCATTTCTTTCCATTCTGCAGCATTTCCCTTATCCAGAACTCTTTCCATAATAGTCCTATAATTCCTTTTCCAATCTATTTTTTCAAAATCGAATTCCCAGAACAATACTTTTGGGAGATCAGGCCGGTCAACGTGATTAAGAAGTGGCAGACGTTCAATCTTAATTTCGTTGTTTTCAAATGGAATTTTCTTTTTGGACAAGTAATTGCTCAAGGTATGGTAGTTGTAGCTAGAATAGCTATCGCAAAATCCTTTAAGACTGGAAAATACATCGATATCTGTTCCCGCAAACCTCTTCCAATGCACCACGATCACCCGTTTATTGATTTCCTTCTGCATATGCGAATTTAATCAAAAAAGGTAAAAATGCCTAATATTTACAAATATTTGTCAGTTGATGAGTTAATAAAATAATTATATAGCACTTTTGGGAAGGGTTGAAACTAACAGCTTTTCCTTAAGCATGGCCATATCCATTCCTATCTTTGTATCCAGGATTTTCGCATAATGCTGGGTTGTTTTAATATTGGTATGTCCAAGCATTTTACTTACCGTTTCAATCGGCACTCCATTGGATAGTGTTATCGTCGTCGCAAAGGTATGTCTGGCAATATGGTACGTCAGGGGTTTTGTAATTCCACATACCACTGCGATTTCTTTCAGATAAGCATTCATCTTCTGATTACTAGCCACAGGGAAAACCCGTCCCGAATTATAGTTTAAAGGGTGATCCAGATACTTCTTGAAAATGGCATAGGCCACTGGTAACAAAGGCAAGGCTGTTCTGGTCTCTGTCTTCTTTCGCTTGGTGTTAATCCAAAAATTATCATCAAAGCCTTTTACGATTTCCGATTGTTTCAACTTTTGAACATCTGCATAGGCAAGTCCCGTATAGCAACTGAACAGAAATACATCCCTAACGATTCCCAAACGTTCAAGATCAAAATGCTTATTGGCAATGGCATCCAATTCGTCATTACTAAGAAAGCATCTAATCACTGGCTTAAGCTTCGCCCTGTAGTTGATAAAAGGATCTCTATCCAACCAACCACTGGCCAAACATAGCCGAATAATCGTTTTGAAATTTTTCACATATTTGACAGCCGAGTTGTTGGCACATTTTCGAGTCGTACGCAAATAGAATTCAAAATCGGTAATGAACTGATAGTTAATCTTGTTGATCTGGAAATCTAGGGCACCGTAACGTTCGCCCAAAAAACCTTGCAAATGTTTAAGGGTGGTGTTATACCTAGTTAAGGTAGCAGATGCCAATTCCTTGCCAATAAGCAAGGAAACTTTTCGGTTGTGTTCTTTAAATATTTCAACAATCGTTTTTGCTGTCGCAACGCTTTTCCCCAGAACTGCATTCTTGATACTTTCAACGGTAATGGGTTCATCCCCCTTTAAAAGTTCATCATAGATATGATCAATTTTGGTTTCCAGCTGATTGAGATTCCCATTAAAAATCCGCACACTTTCGGCAGTTCCCATAGCACGGCCCGTCTTAGCATTCCATTTGCTGGATGGACATTTGTGACCAGTAGCAAGTTCCGCACGCCTACCCTCATATGTGATCCTTAAATATATGGGAACTGGACCATCAGTGTAATGTTTTGGCTTTTTGATAAAAAAAAGCAGACAAAAATTCTTTCTCATAATTACTCCTTTTTAAGTGAAACAAATTTACTTTTGTAGCTAATTATAATCAAGATGTCCATCCTTCGAACCAGCTGTAGAACAACGAGTTACAAAGAATTCGGTGAGTCATTTCAATTTTCCAAATGACTCACCGAATTACTCACCTTTTAATGGTGAAAACGTGGATACATTGGAGTGCTTAAAAACGCAAAAAGCCTGCAATCATACGATTTGCAGGCTTTTTTACTTTTTTAAGTTAGACTTAAGCGGAGGAAGAGGGATTCGAACCCTCGGTACCGTTGCCAGTACGACAGTTTAGCAAACTGTTCCTTTCGGCCACTCAGGCATCCCTCCATTTCTCGAAATATCCCTTTCGAGGTTGCAAATATAGCAATTCAATCATGTTTGCAAAAAAAAATTACACTGTTTGTTGATAATCTATGCGAACATGATAAATACTCATTAGCATTGTCTTGAAAATCAGCTTTATAGTTTCTAAATCTTTTAACGTTAAATCGCAATTATCTAACTGATCTTGCTCTAATTTATAATTAATTATCCTTTCAACAAGGTCATTTATGTTCTGAGCATCCGGATTTTTCAAACTTCTTGACGCCGCTTCTACCGAATCGGCCAACATTAACACCCCAGTTTCCTTAGAAAATGGAATAGGCCCAGGGTAGCGGAAAATATTCTCATCAACAAACTTTTCCGGCGAATTCTTTAAAAAAGATTGATAAAAGTAATCAACCCTCGTATTACCATGGTGCGTTCTAATAAAATCAATTACATTCTCCGGTAATTTATGCCTTCGCGTAATCTCGATACCCTTGTGCACGTGTTTAATGATAATTTGAGCACTTTGCTCATAAGGCAACTTATCATGCGGACTAACGGCCGTATTCTGGTTCTCTATAAAATATTGTGGATTCTCCATCTTACCAATATCATGGTACAAGGCCCCTGCCCTTACCAAAAGCGAATTACCCCCAATTTTAAAGATCGCCGCCTCGGCTAAATTAGCTACCTGCAATGAGTGTTGAAAAGTACCAGGTGCCTTAAATGCTAATTCTCTTAACAACTTATTATTGGTATTGGTTAATTCGATCAAAGCCACATCTGAAGTAATTCCAAATACCCTTTCGAAACCATAAATTAAAGGGTAAGCCAACAACGAAAGCAAAACACTAAAAACAAATGGCAGAAATCTCTCCCATTCAATTTGGTTAAACGAACCCTCCCTTAGTAAAGCAATTCCTACAAAAGAAACAAAATAAGCTGCAAGAATAAAAGATGCTGAAATAAGCAACTGCTCTCTTTTTATTAAATTCTTGATACTATAAATAGCCACCATACCCGCCGTAGTTTGATAAAACACAAACTCAAAGCTATTGGGCACAAAGAACCCAGCAATTAAGATTACCAATAAATGCAGGTTAAGTGCCAAACGAGTATCAAATAAAATCCTAATAATAATGGGGACTATACAAAAAGGGATATAATATAGACTTGGTAAATTTACTTTGATGGCCCAAGTTAGCGCAAACAACATGGAGGTAATCACTAATAAGAGAAGCGATAATTGTCGGTTATCTGCAAAAATATCTTTCCTAAAGAGGTAAAGAAATACCATTAGTAAGGTTATGATAAAGCCAACTAAGAATACCTGGCCTAGATAAACAAGTCTATTATCCCCAATCGTTTTCGTTTGGGCTTCATAGGTTTCTTTAAAGGAAAGTAGTTTTTGATAAACTTCATCGTTGATTACCATCCCTTTAGCCACAATCAATTCATCCTTTTGAACCATGCCTTTAGTGGTAGATAAACTATTGAGCGTATTACGCTGTACAATAGCGGTCAAATTCTCATCAAAAATAAGATTTGGCTTCAGATGGCTTTCCACTAAATCTATAACAGCATTCTTAACAGTAAGATTGGTAGATTTAAAGTTATTCTTAAAATAGTCTAACGCACTTTCTGTGGTAAAAACATCTTGTGAATTGCTTTTCTTGGAGATGTTATTCTTAAGTAAGGAAAAGTCATAATATTTTTCGCCCTTTTGATGCTTACCAACTAAACCAATAATCCCTTTTTCATAGACTAATTGCAGCATGGTTAGCGCTTGCTTTTTGTTCACCTCCTTCTCAGTTTCAAGTAAGGCATTCGACTTCCATTTTACATCAAACTCATTCAAAAAAGCCTCATTTTGGTTCTCAAAAACTTCGCTATTATACTTGTAAATAGGCAAAATATTATCCAATGCCTCTGTTTTATCTGTTGTTATCTGGGGGTCGGTCTTTAAAATAGCAAAACTGAAAGGTGAAATCAAATCTTTGTTTAACCAAGTTTTTCCTTTTTCAAATTCATACCTAAACCGCGGCTGCTTAGGCAAATAAAGCGTAATGGCAAGCACGCAGATAATCATCATTACATATTTGATATTAGATGAATACTTGCGGTAAAGTACTTTAGGGTTTTTTCTGATCTTAGCCAAAAGAATACAATTTGATTAATTCAAATTTAAGATTATTTCATCACAAATTAGATAATTAACTATTTAGCCAATAAGTAGATTTGGAAATCTCCATTATTATTCCTTAATTTATGATATCAAATTAATATCAATTATGTATCAAGAAAAAATTATAAAACCAGTATCTGGTTATTTGGCAGCAGCCTCGTTTTTTGTGCTTTTGGGCATAGCTATTATTTGTTTCTATTTTGAGAGCTTTATCCTAGGAGGGGTCGTCTTAACCATTGATTTTATCCTGCTTATGCCAGGATTAATTATCGTAAACCCTAACGAATCAAAAGTATTGACGTTGTTTGGGCAGTATGTAGGTACGGTAAAAACTGATGGTTTCTTTTGGGTCAATCCTTTTACAAGCAAATCCAAACTCTCTTTACGCGCTAGAAACTTAAACGGTCAGCAATTAAAAGTTAATGACAAGATGGGGAATCCGATTGAAATAGCGGCGGTAATTGTTTGGCAAGTAAACGAAACAGCAAAAGCTACATTTGCGGTAGAGAATTACCTGCAGTATGTTAATATACAGAGTGAAGCTGCAGTTAGACATCTGGCAAATAGTTTTGCATATGATCATATGGAAGATGAAAGCGCAGAAATTACCTTAAAGGACGGAGCTGAAAAAGTAAGCGTACTGTTAGAGCAGGAATTGAACGAACGTTTATCGAGAGCTGGAATTGATGTAATTGAAGCTAGAATTTCGCACTTGGCCTATGCACAAGAAATTGCGAGTGCCATGCTTCAGCGGCAGCAAGCAACAGCAGTAATCGCTGCCCGAAAATTAATTGTTGAAGGAGCAGTGGGTATGGTAGAAATGGCTCTGGAACGACTTTCGGAAAAGAATATAGTTGACCTGGACGAGGAACGAAAAGCAGCAATGGTGAGTAATTTATTAGTTGTATTATGCGGAGATAGAAACGTACAACCTGTTGTAAACACTGGCACATTGTATAACTAATGGAATTTGAAGAAAAA
>DATJDT010000554.1:0-3299 GCA_035497275.1 Pedobacter sp. | reverse complement strand
GCAACAATTCTTCATGCTTTTTGATAGTCTGCTCATCATTTCTTATCGCTGGACCAGTTTGCACGTCAATGGGTGAAGCATGTTGTACCTTTGCTGCAGTTTCTAAAATCAATGGCCGAATTAAATCGAATTCCAGATCATGGTTCTTTAACAAATCTGACGATAATGCGTATAAATGATTAGTAAAATTGCAAGCAAATACTGCTGCCAAATGTAAGATTTTACGCTTATCGCTTGATACCGCTACCACCTGCTTACTTAGCTTTTTCGCTAATCTATTAATATGCGCTAAAGTTGATTGGTGATTGGCTTCTATGCAGATCGGAATAGTTGAAAAATCAACTTCTTTGGTTTTAGAGAAAGTTTGCAGTGGATATAAAACGCCGAAATCTTCCAAAAGCCCTTCAAAAACAGCTAAACTAACAGCACCAGAAGTATGTAATACGATACCCTTAAATCCAATTAACTCCTGTACTATACCTGAAATTGCATCGTCTTTGATAGCAATAATGCAAAAATCAGCTGTTTGATCAAGCTCACTTAAATCAGCTATTGCATTTGCCGAAACTTGTGCCGCTAATACTTTGGCATGTTCGTATTGTTTACTCCAAACTTGCGTTACCGATATGCCAGCTGTTTTAAGTGCTAAACCAACGTGAGTGGCAACATTTCCGGATCCAACAAGTACAACCTTCATTTACTTAGTATTCACTTCTTTTCTTCTTCTCAGAATAGACATGATAAAACCAATTACCATTACAATAGTTCCAGCCCAATACAGATTAATGTATGGAAATTCAATCGATTTAAAAACCAACCAGTCTTTTGAATCTTGTGGTTTTTCATAGACCTGGAGCTCTATTTTATTTTGCTCAGGTATAACTTTAGTAAATCTCAATCTCAAACCTAGTTCCTTAATATTTCTCGCAAAATCAAATGTATTATTTCCTTTTACCAAAAATAGAGGCTCGGCAGTATAAAGTTTGCCACTCACATTTACTTCTAAAGTTACACTTACTGCCAAATCACCAGGTGCTAATTTCAAATCCTTCACAACAGGCTTTGCGTTCATTCCCTTAACCGTTAAAATCCCACTACTGGTATGTATGGTATCACCAACGGCCAAGTTTAAAATACGTGGAGCTTTATAATTTTCTTCTTCAGAATGACCCTCATGCGCGGCGTGCTCTTCTTTTTTATCTGCAACACTAGTAAGGTGAGTATAGATGTCAGAAGTTAAATAGTGTTTGGTATCAGGAGAAGCAATCAAACCCATACTTTCATTTACCTGAATACTTGGATTTAAATCAAAATCATCTTTTACCTTACCAGTTTTTTCGTCTATCTGTTTAAAATTAAGCTTATAAAAAGTATTTGGGGCAATAGTAGTATCGCTTATATAGGTAACCGTATACTTACCCATTTTTTTAGGCTCATTCTTATAAAGCATGATATTTTCTCCAGGCTTTGCCGCCTTCTCGAAATCTTTTACTGGAATATCTTTACTTTCATTTATAGAAACGGTGTTGCTGGTAGCAGCCGAAACGAGCGCTCCCAATAACAATAATGCAAAACCGATATGGGCTACGGCAGATCCCGCCAATTTATTTATTTTACCTGAAAATGCGCCTGTGAGTAAGCGAGCATTAGACAAAATGGCGAATATACAGCTAAATGTAAGTATGATATACATTAAATTGCTATAGATACCTGTTAAGTACGCAAAACCGCCAGTAATCACCAACGCAAAAACGACAGATGAAATTAAGCTACTATAAAACTTGCGCGGATCAGTTCTTCTGTATTTTAAAAATTGAGAAAAGCCAGAAACCAATGTTACTAAAACAGCAAATGGTGCTTGCCATTTATTATAATATTTAATAACGTCTACTGGCGGAGTAAATGTAGTTCCAAAAGCCTTATTAAACACGGGTACCGACGTTGTAAATATAACTTGCAAACAAGCTACAGTTAAAACCAAGGCGCCAATAAACATCCAAAATTCTCTAGAATAAGTTTCTTCGTCCTTTTGTGTGATGGGTAATTCTTTCCAACGGGTAACAATAAAATAAATTGCAATCACCAAGAAAGCCACAATATACAGTATCAAATGACCAAACATTCCCATATCTGTAAAAGAGTGAACAGATGTATCACCTAAAATTCCACTTCTTGTTAAAAAAGAAGCATAAAGCACTAGGATAAAACTCAGAAAAATTAAGGCTATTGCGGTAAAATAAGCATGTCCGGTATTTTTAAAAGCAATCATCACATGTACCCCTGCAATCAATGTTAACCAGGGGATAATGGATGCATTTTCTACGGGATCCCAAGCCCAAAAACCACCGAAATTAAGGGCTTCATAGGCCCAAAAAGAGCCCATTATAATTCCTGCACCTAATATCATTACCGCAAATAGTGCCCAAGGAAGTACTGGTTTAATCCATTCTTTGTAACGCTTTTGCCATAACGCTGCAATTCCATAGGCAAAAGGAACTATCATACTTGCAAATCCTAAAAATAAGGTAGGTGGATGAATTACCATCCAATAATTTTGTAATAATGGATTTAAACCTTGGCCATCAGTGATAAACTTGAGGTAATTTTTATAGTTGTTAGGGTCACTGAAAACTGCTGGCGCCCATTCCTTTAAATTTATGACTTCTCTAAACAGAATAAATGGTGAACTTCCAATTCGTTCGCCAAATATCTCTACCCCCAATAACATGGAAGTTAAAAATACTTGCGAAAACGCAATTACCGTCATTACACCACTTTCCCAAGTCTTAGCTTTCCATATGATTATTACACCTAAAAGTGATTGCCAAAATGCCCATAACCAGAAGCTACCTTCTTGTCCCTCCCAAAATGCTGAGATAATAAAATAGATCGGCAATGCTTTAGAAGAGTGATCATACACATAATAATATTCATTCTTTTGATTTAGAATTAAATAGAATAATGTTGCTCCAATTCCAATAATACTTATTACATTAATTAAGAATCCTGTTCGGCCTATTTTCTCCCAAGACTTATCTTGTTCATTTTTATTTTTTACAGCAAAAAAATAAGCAATGGTAGAAAGTAATGAACCAACAAAGGCCAATACAATAAAAAGTTGTCCAATTTGACCTGGAAGTAGGCTTTCACCTATAAAATTTACGGGATCCATTAAGATTTTTTGTAAGGTTTTACCTGACCGTCCTTTTGAACTTCGACCAAGTTATCATTATATTTAGAAGGGCATTTCATGAGTATTTTAGAAGCATAAAACGTATCACTATCCATTTTACCTATTA
>DATJDT010000553.1:0-2204 GCA_035497275.1 Pedobacter sp. | reverse complement strand
TGGCTCGCTGAATTTCATCCCAGGCGTTATTGCATTAATCTTTATGATTGTTAGCACTGCTTTAACTTCTGTTGCAGTAGTTCGCGAAAAAGAACTGGGAACAATGGAAATTCTATTAGTATCGCCTTTTAAACCAATTATGGTGTTAATTGCAAAGGCGATTCCCTATTTAATACTTTCCTTAGTTAATTTTATCATTATTTTACTGCTTTCCGTTTATCTATTAGATGTCCAAATCAAAGGAAGTCTGATTTTGCTTTTTGGAGAAAGCATTCTCTTCATCATTACTTGTCTTTCTTTAGGGCTATTGATTTCTAATGTTACCGATTCTCAGCAAACTGCTATGCTAATAGCGATGATGGGAATGATGTTGCCTACCTTATTACTTACGGGTTTTATGTTTCCACTTGAAAATATGCCCCGGGTATTTCGCATCATTTCACATATTGTTCCCTCTAGGTACTATTATGCTATTGTGAAAGCAGTAATGTTAAAAGGCCTAGGTTTCAGCTACGTATGGAAAGAAACCTTAATCCTGATAGGGATGTCGAGCATACTATTAACAATTGCATTGAAAAAATTTAAAATCAGGTTATCGTGAAAGTATTAGGTTTTATATTGCAAAAGGAGTTTCGTCAGATATTTAGAGATAAAACCATTTTGGCGATGATGTTCATTATGCCAACCATCCAATTGATCATTATGCCTTTGGCGGCAAATTTTGAAGTGAAGAATGTAAATGTTGCTTATGTAGATCACGATCACAGTAGCTATTCACAAAAATTGATCAACAAAATTGCAGCTTCAGGTTATTTCAAAATTGCGGGCAATCCAAACTCTTATAAGGCAGGCTTAAAAATGATCGAGGATGGAGATGCTGATCTTATATTGGAGATCCCAGCGGGCTTTGAGCGAAATTTAGTTCGGGAAGGCATTCAAAAACTAAACCTTTCTGTTGATGCAATTAATGGTACAAAATCTTCCCTTGGCGGTGGCTATTTAACAGCTGTCATTGCAGATTTCAGCACTAATCTTGAGGTAAACACCAAATATCCGAAGCATGTCAACACCGTAAATCAAGCTAATCTTAATATCTTAAGTGTTAACTGGTATAATCCACGGGCAGAATATAAGTATTACATGGTTCCGGGCATCCTAGTATTACTTTTAACCTTGATTGGGGGATTTATTACTGCACTAAATATAGTTAAGGAAAAAGAGATTGGAACTATAGAACAGATTAATGTAACTCCTATTAAAAAGTGGCAATTTATTTTAGGCAAGCTTATTCCCTTCTGGATTGTTGGAATAATCGTTTTTACAGTTGGATTAATAGTAATGTTTGTAGTTTATGGTATAATTCCACAGGGAAGTTTTCTGCTACTTTACCTGTTTGCTGGTGTTTATCTCGTTGCATTATTAGGCTTAGGACTTTTGATCTCAACTTTTGCTGATACGCAATTGCAGGCTATGTTTATTGCATTTTTCTTCATGATGATATTCATGCTAATGAGTGGTTTTTTTACCAGTACAGATAGTATGCCCGATTGGGCAAGAACAATGTCTAATTTAACGCCTGTAACTCACTTCATAACGGTGGTACGGCTCATTGTACTAAAAGGAAGTGGTTTTCAAGAAGTGAAATATGAATTACTTTACTTAATTGGTTTTGCTTTGCTTTTAAATGGGTTGGCGATTTATAATTATAGAAAAACGAGCTAGTATAAAAACACTCCTATCGTTGCCCATGTGGATAAGTTCACTTCCACATCGCTAAACAAACATTTACCTTAGCAGCTCCAAACCTATACCTATTTTTAATGACCCTGGATTCGCTACACGAGCTCATCATCGATTTTATAGAAAATACCAATCGCCCAATCTTCTTAACCGGAAAAGCAGGAACTGGAAAGACAACGTTCTTGCGCTATATTCGATCGAACACTACAAAGACTCTGGCGGTAGTTGCCCCTACCGCCGTTGCCGCCATCAATGCAGGAGGCGTTACTATCCATTCTTTTTTCCAAGTACCTTTTGGTCCAATACCCCCATTAACGGGTTCCTTATTTACAGAATTTTCTGGTAAAAGCTTTGGCGAAGAAAAGTCGAAAATCATTAAATGCCTTGATTTACTGATTATTGATGAAATCAGTATGGTAAGAGCTGATACATTAGACTTTATCGATAGAGCGTTGAGATTTATA
>DATJDT010000552.1:0-6532 GCA_035497275.1 Pedobacter sp. | reverse complement strand
CGATTGTATCGTAAACTTACGATAAACACGTTAAAAAAGCAAATTTTTATCCTGCAATCCTTTAACGATGATATCTTCCTTCTGCTTCATCTATAGCATTTTGTACTAATTTCACAATTCGCATCGCAGAATCAAGCAACTGAGGTTTTTCATCAAAATCACTGTATATCGTAATCTTTTTTATCTTTTCCTTATAATTAAACTGCAATTCGTAAACAGGCGATTTACCATTTGAGTTAGGCTTGCCAATTACAGTTGGAAAACTCCATAAACCTAATTCATTTACTTTGTTGTGGATAAAGATAAAATCATTTGCACGCAATTTAACATGCGTCTCAATTAACGAATCTCTACTATCGATATAACGATAACTTCCGTTGGTAGAAATATAGGAATTTTCCAAATTATTATTAACTCCCCATTTATAAGTAAAAGATTCGAAATCGGCAACTGGGTAGGGCGCTTTTTTAAGGCTAATTACATAGTAACCAACAATAACCGTAATTACAATTACCGCAAATGTTGCTATTAGCGACCAATTCTGTTTAATTTTGAAAGCCATATTCAATTATTATTTCTCCCACTAATAAGGATTAGCGTGATTGAAATTGCTAGTTAGCCGATTTCGTTTGCTTTTGTTCAGTATCAATAATAAGTTGCTCAATCACTTTTTGCATTTGTGCAGCAGCGCTTCTCATCCTGTCATTTCGATCGTAGTTGCTTAAGAACAAAACAGATTTAGTGGCATCTTTATACACAAACTTCATATCATATCGCAAAATTTTATGGTTATTAACATCAGCTGCTGTATTTGCCAGCACAGATGGTAAGTTCCAAAACCCTTGAACATCGGCTACACTATCAAGCTCTTTAAAATCGGCACTCGATAATTTCACATTGGTTTCAATTAGTGAATCTCGATCATTGTGATATTTAAATTCACCTGTTAGTGAATTGTAGCTATTTTCTAAGGGAGCCTTAGTTCCCCATTTATACTCAAAAGAAACAAAATCTTTCGCCTTATAATTTGCATATCTAAATTTCTCTTGGTAGTAAACGATGCAATAAATTAAAAAAGGCACTACCACTGTTAAAAAAATAAAGATCTTCTTCCCTCTACTCGTCATATCTAAAACTAAACTATAATTAATCTAATGGCCCCGTTAACTCGCCTTCCCACTTACTTACTACCGCTGTAGCTATGCTATTTCCAACTACATTCGTTGCAGATCTGCCCATATCTAAAAGCGGATCAATACCTATCAATAAAGCCAATCCTGCTTCAGGAATATTAAAAGTAGCGATTGTACCAGCAATTACAACTAATGAAGCGCGGGGAACACCAGCAATACCTTTACTGGTTAACATTAGGATCAACAACATGGTAATTTGCTGTTCAAAAGAAAGATGTATTCCATAACATTGAGCAATAAATAGGGAAGCAAAAGTCATGTACAACATGGAACCATCAAGGTTAAACGAATAACCTAATGGAAGTACGAAACTCACAATTTTATCTTTACAACCAAAACGTTCTAACTGTAACATTGTTCGCGGGTACGCAGCTTCACTACTTGCAGTACTAAAAGCCAGCATTACGGGCTCTTTCATCCTGTTCATCAAATTAAATACCCTCTTCTTTAAGATCGTATAGCCTATCAGAATAAGTAAAAGCCACAGGATAAGCATACTCGAGTAAAACTCTCCTATAAATAAGGCGTAGGTAGACAATACACTAATTCCTTGCTTTGCTACTATGGCGGCCATGGCACCAAACACTGCAAACGGAGCAAAGTTCATCACATAACCGGTAACCTTTAAAATAATATGTGCAACAGAATCGAAAAATTCAATCACCACTTTTCCTTTTTCTCCAATCGCAGCTGTAGCTACTCCAAAAAATAAAGAGAATACAACAATTTGTAAAATCTCGTTGGTAGCCATTGATTCTGCAAAACTTTTTGGAACAATATGAGAGATAAAATCTTTAACTGAAAGTGCTGTCGCTTTTATACCCGTATCGGTATGACTGCTTGGCAAAGGCAGATTCATCGCTTCACCTGGCTTAAATAGATTTACCATCAACATACCCAGCAACAAAGACATCAACGAAGCACTAATAAACCATAACATGGTTTTCCCCCCTATTCGTCCTACAGCTTTAATATCGCCTACTTTGGCAACGCCAACCACCAACGTTGTAAATACCAAAGGCGCTACAATCATTTTAATTAAACGAAGGAAAATATCACTCAACAAAGTAAAAGGCTCCAGTTTCTTTTCTCTTACCTTCTCATTATCTTTTCGAATAGCAATTTGAGCCGCCTTTTCTGCCTTTAATGTGGCAAATGTTGCTACTGTAGTATCGCCCAAATTACCCATTTGGATTTCAATCTTTTTTACTTGCGCATCGGCCGAAGCTATGCTTTCGTTATTTTTATTGAATGTATTAATGTTTAAATAATACCCTACGGCCACACCGAGAATTAATGCTATAAAAATAAAAAGTGTTAGTCTGTTCTTATTTGACATTGCTACAGTTTAAGTTGATTTTCGACCGTAAAACTACAATAATTAAATTATTCTCTAAACATTGTTGATAAAGCCTGAAAAAATTACATACTTTGCCGTAACAAAAGGCGGATCTTAATATCTAAATTTTACCTAAAAAGCTAATAAGTGAACCAAAAAGACGTTTTATTTAAAGAAATCTTCGATAAAAATTCTAAGAAAATTTTTCACTTATGTTATGGTTATACGGGCGACAAGGATTCGGCTAATGACCTTTTGCAAGAGACTTTTTTAAAGGTGTGGCAAAATTTAGATAAGTTTAGAAATAAATCCCTTATTTCTACCTGGATTTATCGAATTGCCGTTAATACCTGCTTAACATATTTACGCTCTGAGAAAAGGCAAGCAAAAGATGAACTTACAGAGAATATTATTGAAAATAAAATAGAGGAATTTTCTGAGAAAAATGAACAGGTTGCACTTTTGTACAAATCTATCTCTAAGTTAGAAGAAAACGACCGCTTAATTATAACCATGGTATTGGATGAACTTCCTTATAACGAAATTGCAGACATATCTGGCATCAGTGAAGGGAACTTGAGGGTTAAAATTCATCGTATTAAACAAAAATTAACCGAATTATACAATCAACATGCAAGAATTTGATCATATAGAAGCACTTTGGGCGTCGCATACGGTTGATGTAAAAATATCTTCTGATGAAATGCTTAAACAGGCAAAAAAGGAGGTAAATAACATGCGAACCAAATCGTTGTTAAACATTGGTGGCATGGTATTTTCGTTCTTGGTTATCGCAAGTTTATGGTTCTTCAATTTCGAATCGTGGACAACTCATATCGGAATTACAATCTTATTGATTGCAATAGCTGTATATACGGTTATCTTATATAATAATTATCGCATTATCGCGAAAAGCGACTTTACCATCAACCCTAAAGAGTTTATTGCACAATTAAAATTATATCAATTAAATCGTCATCGACTATACAATCAATTGTACTGGTTTTACGCTATAGCCTTATCACTTGGTATGGCGCTATATTTTTTCGAGCTACTAGCGCATTTGTCGCCTTGGGTTCAAATTCTTTTAGTTGTGCTGAGCTTTGGATGGATCATTTTCTGTTCAACTTTAGTTCGTAAAGCAGTAATTAAAAGAGATAAAGAGCGAATCGCCCTCTTAATTGAAAAATTTGAGCGTATTAGCGAGCAATTTACAGAGCAACAATAATTTCTTGGCACAGCTTTCGTTAGATTAAATCTATGAAGAGGAGCCGTAAAAATACATTGATTGCTTTTTGCACAGTAAGCACTGTTTTACTTTGTGCTTTCAATACACAGAACCAAGAAGTTTTACCTGAACAAATTAATTGGCATACACATTTTTTGGCTTCGCCTGATGAGCATTCTCCTTATTTTGCATTAACGGCTACCCATTGGCAATACAGTTATAGTGCTTCGATTAGGGGAAATGACCTTCACGTTAATTTCAAGTTTTCTGCTGGTGTAGATCCCGATAAATCCTGGGTTAAATTAAATAGGCTTAAAGGATCGGATAGTAAAAGAAAATTACTTAATCATGAACAAGGGCATGTGAACATTAATTTCTTACTACTAAAGGATGGTGAGCAAAAAGTTCGTTTTCAACGATATACCGTCCGCAATTATAAAAAATCAATCCAAGAGAACGCAAATAAGATTAGCGCCTACTATAATGCAATGCAAAAACAATACGACGAAGAAACTAATCATGGATCGGATGATATCCAACAAGAGCGGTGGGATGATCTAATTGAAAAGGAGCTTGCGAAATACTTGAACTAACTTAATTTTGAATTTCAAAATTGAAAACTTTAAAGCAAAATATTGTTACTCCGGTTTCACCTCTTTTGTAGAGAAACTATTGCCGTTTAATTTATATTCTATTGTCTTAATCAATGTACTATTCTTACCACTATCAGTTAAAACAATTGGAACAGACCTAAAAAGATCTCCATTCTTAACAAAGAATTCATCATTTCCCTGAAAACCTTTTTTAAGGCTACTACTTATTCCAGGAAAGCTAATCTTATCAAAACTGTTTGAATTAAATTCATACACATTAATATCGTTCACATTTTTTCTAACTACATATTGAATGTACAACTCGGGATTCCCGTCGTTATCTAAGTCCATATTCCATGCGTCAGTAATTATTCCCTTCCGCTCTATTGAGATTGATTTATAGTTATTCTTAACAGAATCAGACATCAGTAATAAATACCCGCCAATACTATCAACACCCCTGCCCCAGCTTACGATTTCGAAATGATATCCTGGTTTAATTTCAATGTTTTTGTAAAATGGAAACGGGTTTTCAGATTTAGCTTTTACTATTACTGCTTTATCACTCGTCGTAGAATCATCATTAGCACAAGCTGCAAAAACTAAAACACTCAATCCAAAAAAACCAATTTTAATTGCTTTAAAGAGCTTCATTTTTTGTCATTTAATTAGAAAACATTAAGGAGTTAAGCTTAGCAGTTAATCTTCACTCCTTAATGTTAAATTGTTTAAAATTACTATTTCGTTTTTACTTCTGGAGCGCCATTATTATAAATCGTCTCCGTAACAACACTTCTCTTTCCGCTAGGTGCAATTACGATTGTTTTAAAAATCTTCCTTTTTCCTTCGGGAACGTTTATTTTAATTGGACCCGTGTAAGGTGTAGCATTTTCTGAAGGACGATAATTATCCAAGGTATAGAAAATTTTAGCCCCTAATACTGGTACTTTCAACTCAATGGTAAAATCACTTCCATTTTGAGTTTTATCAGGTTGGCCAATTGGAGTTGGCACCCAATAATCGGTACTCGTTTTATCCAAACGAGCTAAGTGCAACGGAGCACGTTCTTCAGCAAAATTCTTAAAATCCTTATTGGAAACCTTGCTCCAAGCAATCTCAGATAGCGACAACAATCTTGGCAAAAGCATAAATTCAACTTTAGCTGGTGTTTCAATATACTCCGACCAAATATTTGCCTGTACACCTAAAATGTACTTTTGCTGATCTTCATTTAATTCTTTAGGAACTGGATCATAAGCATAAACTTTAGCATAAGAAGCTAAACCACCAATTGTAAGCGGTTCATCAGGAGAAGTAGACTGCTTATGGTCAAAATATAAGCCACCAGAACCAGGAGTCATAATTACATCATGGTTTTGTTTTGCAGCATCTATCCCACCTTTTTCTCCCCTCCAACTCATTACTGTAGCATTCGGGGCCAAGCCTCCTTCTAAAATCTCATCCCAACCAATAATTGATCTACCTTTACCATTGATGTATTTCTCCATTCTTTGAATGAAATAACTTTGTAAACCATGTTCATCTTTTAGGTTGTTATCTTTAATAAGTTGCTGGCAAAATGGTGATTGCTTCCAATACTCTTTTGGACATTCATCACCTCCAATGTGAATATATTTCGATGGAAATAAGGCAATTACTTCATCAATAACATTTTCTAAAAATTTGAAAGTATTTTCTGACGGCACAAAAACATCGTCAAAAACACCCCAGGTTTGCTGCACTTGTTTACCCTTTCTACTACCTGCCCACGGAGTTTTATCACTTACAAAAGTATCCCTATCAGGAAAACAACTCAACTCCGGATAAGCAGCAATAGCAGCAGAAGCGTGACCTGGCATTTCAATTTCAGGCACTACATTAATAAATCTGGCAGCAGCATAGGCAACAACATCCTTTACCTCGTCTTGGGTATAGTAACCTTTATAAACTTCGTCATCTGTGCCACCAGTTCCAGGGTAATTTCCGATAACCGTTCCATTTCTGCTTGCTCCAACGCTCGTTAATTTAGGATATTTCTTAATCTCAATTCTCCAACCTTGATCATCTGTTAAATGCCAATGAAAATTATTCATTTTATACGAAGCCAAAAGATCGATGTATTTTTTGACAAAAGAAACTGGGAAAAAGTGTCTTGCCACATCAAGGTGTGTTCCGCGAT
>DATJDT010000551.1:0-7034 GCA_035497275.1 Pedobacter sp. | reverse complement strand
AATTGCTATATAAGCTTTCATTACTCAGCTCCTGTTTGTTTGAACCATGTTATTTGTTGGGTAATAATAGTTCTACGTTTCGCCTGCATTTCGAATTTGCAAAATAACAGCGTGATCATCTCTTCCCTCAAAATCAACTCCATTTCAGCTTCCAACTGTTCAGAAGCTAAGTTTTTCTCACCTAGATTGACAATAGCTTAAAGTTTAAACTAAGATAACCCATTAACTTCTTATAGTTTTTAAATTTAAAGCGCAAACGTTTGTGTTCATTTAACTCCAATAATCCTTGTTATCATTTCAAATCATTATATGAATTAATTTTATGAAGCACGTAGTAATTATATACCATGCCATCAGAAGCAGGAACTTTTTTATCATAATCTTTATACCAATCTCTTTCAAATTTTGAAAGTTTACTAGGTAAGTTCACAGTACTCGTATATTTTATCCACATAGCATCTAACCGATATGCAACGTATTTATTGAAAGCTCCTTCCACTGCGTTAGGTATAGCTTTATATTTTATAAAATCATCAGGCAAACTTATTTTTTCAAGATCTGCAATATAATCTGCATGTTTTTTATATGTATTTTTCACAATAAGAGCACCCCCGTTAGCCATCATATCGTCGTCAGAAATAATAAACAAACCATTAAAACTAGGTTTATAGGCATTAAGATTGGGTATGTCTTCTACTTTTAAAAAATTGATAGGTACAATATAATTTTTATAATGGATATCATTTGGCTCTTTGCTTTCTAACGGAAAACCTTCAATATATTTAATATAATAAACTTTAAGATTGACAGTATCAATCTTAAAGTTATTTTCTTGGGCAAACGACCTTTTGCTGATTGCCGCCAATATTGCAATACAAAATATTAGTTTTGCTTTTTTTAGGAAAAAATTTCGAACTCTTTTCATAACATAAATCAAGGTCGGGATTGCGCTATTTTAAAGCTATTCTTCCCATATAAACACTATTTGCAGCTCTTTCTCTATCGTTTGATAGTACGGCAACATATATATCGGCGAATGACCCTTTTTCAGGATCTCGCAACACATAGCTTAGCTTTTTATCCATTCGTTGTGCCGCAGTAGTACTTACCTCGCAAGTGCCATCTTGGTACCATACCAATAGCGTAAGTAAATCGGTTTCTATAGCTCCATTATGATATATAGTATCCCAAGTAAAGTTTAAATGCAGGTCTTCACTTAAGTTCATTGTTAAGTCCTTAAGCCCTGACATCGAACCGCTGCTAATGACCATTTCACTCCGATCGATGAAAAAGTTTGGATATTCTCCTTTAACAATATGAACATTAAAAGCGTGAGCAGCATTTTGTGCTGATCGCTCATGCGTATGGTTTTTAAACGTTATTGCAAATAAATTGGTGAACTGTGATCGCCATTTTTGGATCATACCAAATCGTGCCCTGCTTTCCAGTTGTTTTGCCGATGGTTTCTTGGGCTTACGTGAAGCCAAGCCTTTAATATAGCTCTTACCTCTGTACTGATAGCCAATTACTGAGCCGGCCTTTCCTGAAAAACCTCCATTAGCGCCATTTTTGATTTGTGCCATATGTCTAATAATTAATTGCTTAATAAAGCTAAGCTATTTGCTTCATATTACAAAGTCTAGAGCTTCGCCTTTTTTACGGTTCTGCATCGGAGCTCCTTCGGAAAAATACCGATATTGTTCCGACGCTCATCCGAAGCTCCTCCGAAGGAGCTCCGAAGGAAGTGGTAAAAAGTCACACTTCTCTTACGCAGTAGAACACAGTCAAAAGACACTAAGAAATTTCAAGATTAATGCGTTACGTCAAGATATAAACTAGCAATAATTACACATAAAACGATGAGGCCAATAATGACATACATGTAATCCTTTTCCATTAAAAAACTAAAAATGGAAAATACCACTCTGGCAATAGGCGTGAAGATGAGTAGTAAAACACCAAACTGAATAATAGCCAGTCCTTCAAAATTCTTTAAACCTAGGATGATATCGGCAACTGATGAAAATTTGGCTTCTTCGGGTTTAAAATGCTCAAAAGATACGACAGTTTGCGTATGGGAACTCATAAAGATAATGCCACCTATTAGCACAATGCAGGTAGAAACGATTACTCCTACCCTTAATAAGGTGCCCAAAATAACCTGCACATCTTTATCCCCTAAATAATGCTTAATCTCTTTACTCATGCATTTCCAGTTAATCCCTTATAAATCATTTGTAAAGCCAAAAAAGTAACCACAACAGCAAAAACGATTTTAAGTTTATCAGTTTTTGTTTTGATTAATATTTTTGCACCTATTGTTGCGCCACAAATTACCCCTAAGGTAACTGGCATAGCGATAACTGGATCAATTTGTCCCTTATGCAAATAGACCAAGGCACTAGCTGCAGCGGTAACACCAATCATGAAGTTACTAGTGGTTGTCGAAACTTTAAATGGTATTTTCATGATGTTATCCATGCCAATCACTTTTAGCGCTCCAGAGCCTATACCGAGTAGCCCCGATAAAGTTCCTGCTACAAACATCATTGCGAACCCACCTACTACATGGTGAACGGCATATTGTTTCATACCTCCTTCGGTAGGATAACTTCCATTTAACTTAAAGTAATTAGCTAGCACGCTAGTCTGCTCGTTATTTGAGTGATCTATTTTTTTCTTCAGCATCATAAATGCTGAAAACAATAAAATAACCCCAAAAATAACAATGATATAATCCGCCTTAATGGCCGTGGCAATAAGCACACCTACGATGGCACTTATTGTTGTCGCGATTTCTAAGAACATCCCTATCCTAACATTGGTGATGCCTTCTTTTACATAGGCCGCTGCAGAACCAGATGAGGTGGCAATCACAGAAATAATAGATGCGCCAATTGCATAATGAATATCGACACCTAAACCTAAAGTTAATAATGGAATGATGATTACTCCCCCACCTAAACCGGTTAAGGAGCCCAGTAAGCCTGCCAGAAAAGCGCCAATCAATACGATTAAGGTAAAAAGTAATACCGTCATGCGCGCAAAGATAAAACACTTAATTCATCAAACAGGAACAAAAAACAATTAAATAAAGCCTATAGACAAAGTCGAAATTCTATTTTCGTTCCATAAAACCTTCTATTGTGCATCAGGAAGATGTTCCTTTGTAAATCTAAAGTGCTGCTCAATCGCTTGCCTATGGTGCGAATTTATCTTCCCTTTAATGGATTGAAAATCATAGTCATTTGAATTGCCGCAATCGAGCATATTAAAATATACTGAGGGTTTCACACTTTCAAAATACTCTATTAGGTTACTGCTCCAAATCAATTGGCATTTCCCTTTAATTTGAGGAATAATCTGATTGATCCCGTCTTCAAAATGAATTTCTCGGATGTGGCTGCTTTCCAAATTGCCTTGTGGATAGAAAAGCAAGAGATTGCCTGGTTGGGAAAGCAATTCAGCAGCATATTCAAAACTTTCGTTCATGGAGCGCTTACGTGGATCGATTGAAAAAGCACCACAATATTTCAACCATTTATTGTTCTCCATTTGTTTCTTTAACGACATGATATGGAGCTGCCTCATTTTGTTGTCTTGAAAAAAAACTTTCCTACACAAATAAAAAGCAAGAAACCCATCGAGAAAGCTAAAATGATTGCACATTAACAGGTAAGAATGACCTGGCTTGATCTCTACATCTTTAATGATCAACTTATTAAATTTCCGCCTCAAAAAGAAAGCGATCAGCGAAGTTGCTAACTTAAAAAAAAATGAGTTGAGTGGCTTACCTTTAATAATCATAACAAAACTATAATAGTTCTACGATTGCAATTGCCCATGCGTAATCGCCATCATGAGAAATCGATAAACTAATTTGAACTGGTTTTTTTGGTTGATGGTGCACCTTAACTATTGGCATACCGCCTATCTTATTCCGAATGATTTCAATCTTTTTAAAACTTAACAACGTGTGATCAACTTGTTTTAATGCTTTATAAACTGCTTCTTTTGCCGCCCAAGTAGCAGCATATCTCAATAATGGATCAGCAAACAACTTGCAATAGGCAATTTCAGTTGCAGTATAAACCTTCTTTTCGAACAGCTCATTGAATGTTTTTTCAAATGTTGATAAGGAAACCAAATCATTTCCTACGGCGAAATTTCTTATAGCCGAAGGCAATTCCATTGACCTCAGCAATTCCTCATTCATCTATCGACACCCCCATCACATGGAAACCACCGTCAACAAAATGGATATTTCCAGTTATTTTAGTAGAAAGATTGGAGAAATAGTATAAAGCAGCATTGCCTACATCGTCTGAGTCAATATTGCCAAGTGGTGCTGTGAGCTTTCCAATTTTCCTGATTTTTCTTACCCCATTAATCCCTCCCGCTGAAGTTGTCATGACTAGTCCGGGTGAAAGTGCATTTACTCTTACTTTTTTAGCCCTGAAATAATCTGCCAGATAAAGCACCATGTTTTCTAAAGCGGCTTTGTTGATAGACATACCTGCATATCCAGGAATAACACGTTGGGAAGCATTATAAGTTAAAGTTAGGATAGATGCGTTGTCTGCCAGCAAGGGTTCGACAACTCTTGCGATGCGTAAGAGCGAATAAGCGCTAATATTAAAAGAATCCATCAGATCTTCAAAAGGAATATCGATATAGGATGGAGCAGGGGCATCGCTGCCAGGTAAGGTATTGCAGATTACTGCCTGACTTCCATAGGCTACACCGTGCAATAAATAATCTATAGGGCCTAATTCTTTGTGTACCTTTGTTAGAAAATCTTTAATTTGTCCTTCATCCCTAACATCAACAGGTGCTGCTAGCTTATTTGATACACCAAGTTGTTGGAGCAGGTACAATACGTCTTCCTTGGTATCTTCGACATAGCTCAATGCAATTTTACAACCAGATTGATGCAATTTCAAAGCAATATCATAAGCGATGGAACGATCGTTTCTCACTCCAAATATTACTGCAACTTTATCTTTGTTATCTATCATTTCTTAATCGTGTTTAGAAATTGACATGGCACTATTTGTGCCACCAAAACCATAATTCAAACAAACGATTTGATTAATTTCCTTTTCAACCGTCTGCGACGAAATAAGGTGTTTATAATGATTGATTGGGTTCATGGGGCCGTCCCAATCTGGCGTGTTTTGGAATGGCTCTAATTCCTGGTTAAAATTATTCGAATTAAGGCAAGGTAAAACTTTTTGCTGCTCGAGCATTAAAACGGCGGTGATCAGCTCAACTGCCCCAGCTGCGCCTAACATATGGCCGAATTGAGATTTTGGGGCAGAAATATGGTATCCGCTTTCTCCCATCACGTCTACAACACTCAGTAATTCTATCGCATCGCCAGCTGGTGTAGAAGTTCCGTGAACTTTCACAACTTCCGGTTTAATGACATGGCCTGCCAACAAACCTTCCCACAAACGCTTTTGGCCAGCAAAAGAAGGGAAGAACATATTTCCATCTCCATCAGAGTTATTGAAGTAATTATCAATTACCGCAAGGATTTTCGCTCCTCTTGCCTTAGCCATTTCATATTCTTCGAGCGCAATTATGCCGCATCCAAATGAGCACACGAAACCATTTCTATCAACATCAAAAGGCCTAGAGCTTTCTGCGGGACTAAAACCTTTGCTAAGCACTTGCATCGCATCGAAACCGATGAAAGATTCTAAAGAAGTAGCTTCAATTCCGCCAGCTAAAATGCGATCTTGAATACCATACTTAATTAATCTGTAAGCATAACCAATATTACCTAAACCAGTTGCGCATGCTGAACCAATGGCTTCGCAAACACCCCTATTTTTGATAAGGCACGACACGTTTGCCGCTTCACGGTAAACCATAGATCTATCCACAGCATGAGAACCAGCCAATCTTGTTTTCTGGCCCTTTTCATAAAAACTATTCCAAGCAGTGCGAAGAACTGTATTACCAGCGCTACCAGAGCACATCACTACTCCCGTTTGTGCAGATTGTACTTCCTCCCTATTCCATCCAGCCATTTTTATCGCATCTTGGGAGCCTAACATTGCCCAAATGCTTCCCACATCTGCAGTTGCAAGATTAGCGTCTGGAATTCTCCCTAAGTGGTCGACATAGGTTTCTGGATATCCCTCGATAAGGGTTGAATAGATAGCTTCGAGGTCCATTTCCTGCTCCGAAATGTAACCTGAAACATTTGACCTAATATTTTTACCAAAAGCTTTGGTTTCCTCCCAGGTTCTGATTAAACTTTTTCCAGCGAAAAGATTTTGCTCAAATATGGTTATGTCTTTACAAGCTGGGAATGCTCCTCCCATACCAACAATGGCAACTTTTCTCCCGGCGACTTCCATTAATCTCTTTCTTTTGTAGCTACTATTAAATCAATAATATCTTTCACCTTCGAACCAAGGTCGTCAATATCATCATCGTCAAATTCGATATCGAATTTCTGTTCTGCTTTGGCAGCGATGTTAATCATTTCAGTAGATGGTGTTTTAAGATCCGCAATAAAATCTGTATCCTCAGTGATAAAGGCTAATTTATCCTGATCTATCATTCTTACCGTTTTAAGTATTTCTACCAAACCTGCTAATATTTCCGTTCTTTCCATTAAAATTATTTTATTTTTTTACTGCTTTGCCTGTTATTTCAAATAATTCAGCGACTTGCACAAACTCATTACTTAGTTCGTAAGCCAAGAATTGTTCTTTAGTATAATCCTTAAAGTAAGCTGTTAAGTCGAATTCTTTGGATACCTTATAAATCCTTCCTTCGCATACCATTTGTCTAAATTTATAAAATTTTATTTGCCCAACACTTACCATTACATCCCCTACTTTAAGGAAGTTATGAAAATTAACTTGCCCTATATTTAAGAATAATGGAATAAATGTTCGTCTAAGCTCATCAAAATCAATTCCCATCTTCACACATTGGGCAAAAGCAGAACATGATCCACTGCTCGCCTGTGCAAATGCTTCAATCATATCTACGCCTCTAAAAACGCCAAAATG
>DATJDT010000550.1:0-2274 GCA_035497275.1 Pedobacter sp. | reverse complement strand
TATTAATTGAGTAATTTGTTCCCCAAAATGAGAATCGGTTACCGATTTTGAGGAATAAAATCTACGTTTTGCGAATGGTTATTTGTTGTAACAGCTATTTAAAAGATTTTATATCACTTTGGCATTTAAAGAAATATTCATCCATAATTATCCAAATCGAGTTGTAACTGCTTCTCAGTAAAACATTTATTGGAAATGGAGAATTTGGCTTTTAATTTGAATTATCTATGTAGCTACATAATTTCGATTGATGATTGGAAAACATAAAATAATGATAATAGATGATAATCCGGTCGATCAATTGATAACAGAACATGTTCTGAGATTAAATGATAAATGCCGAGATATCATTACTATGGCCAGTGGGAGCGAAGCTTTAACTTATTTAACGTTAAATGCAAAAAAACCTGAGGCTTTGCCATCAAGAATATTTCTTGATTTGGATATGCCTGTAATGAATGGATTTGATTTTTTACAGCAGTTCAAAGAATGTGTAGACGAAGTTAAAGAGGGATGTAGTATTGTAGTAGTTACCGCATCTGAAGTGTCGGCTGATTTAGAAAAGATAAGGTCAAATCCCTATGTGATTAAGTTGGTTGCCAAACCATTGTATCGGCACTCCTTAGTTTTATAATTGTTTAATAAATTACGCTCTCATAATCTCAAACACCTTAACACTTTGACAAAATTTAAAATTTGTCAAAGCGTTTAAGGTGTTTTTTTGTTGCTATCTCTCCGCAAAAATAAATTGTATATTGCAACCGTTATAATTTACAATCTCAAAAGATATTTTCGTAAACAGTAAAAAACAAGTACCCCCATGAAAAAAATTGTAGTATGTCTATTATTAATAAATTTAACCATGAGTTTGAAAGCACAAACAGGTTCAGAAAATAAATTATTAGCTGCAGTTGAAAAACTTAGGTTGGGTATGATAAGTGGAAACAGAGCCGATTTAGAAAGCGTAACAAGTGTAGATTTAAGCTACGGTCACTCGTCAGGAAAGCTAGAAGATTATACGGCATTTGTAGAAACTTTTGCTAGTGGGAAATCAGATTTTGTAACTGCTGAATTTAATAACCAGACAGTAAAAATTTCTGGTAAGACCGCATTGGTTCGCCATCAGTTAGATGCAAAAACAAATGATGGCGGTAAGCCGGGAGAAGTTCATTTAGGAATCTTACTCGTGTGGCAGAAAGAGGGTAAGGAATGGAAATTACTTGGCAGACAAGCCTATAAGTTACCTTAAGTTAGCTATCTAACATATAAATCAGTTTCTAAGATCTTTTTTTCGAACTCTTCAATCGGGTACTTAGCTTCAATTAATTTTAATAACATTTCTGTAGCCAACTGGCCAATCTCATAGGCTGGTTGCCTAACTGAGGTTAAAGAGGGATTAAACAGGTCTAGCACGTCCGAATTGCTAAATCCTGCAATAGCCATTTCGTCGGGAACAGAAATTTTCAAGTTCTTGAACACACTTAAACAACCGGTGCTCAATCGATCTCCCGCAACAAAGATCGCGTCAGGTTTTTCCTCAAGAGACATCAATTCTTTGATAGCTGCTTCAGTTTCTTCTGGTAACATTCCGCCATGAAGGCAATATTTTATATAAGCTGGTTTAACCTCCATGCCATGATCTCTCAGTGCAGCTTCATAGCCTGATAATCTTTCAATGCTAATTGATAAATGCTTTGAACTGGTTAAATGCGCAATTCTTTGATAGCCTTGCTTGATTAAATAATCAGTTGCTTGATAAGCTCCTTTTTCGTTATTTGCTATTACTTTATGCGTATCAATTTCATCCGCCACGCGATCAAAGAAAACAATTGGTAAACCCCTTTCATGTAAGGATGAAAGATGTGATATATCAGTTGTCTCAGAAGATAAGGATACTAATAGTCCATCTACAGATCTCGAGGCCAAATGTTGAACGTTAATTACTTCCCGATCATAGGACTCATGGGTTTGAGAAATAATAACGTGGTATCCTCTATCATAAGCGATAGATTCAATGCCATTGATAGCTTGTGAAAAATAACTGTTAGCTACTTCACTTACTACCACGCCAATCGATTTACTTCTACGTTCTTTTAAACTTAAGGCAATGGGATTTGGTTGATAATTAATCTCTTTTGCATACGCTAAAACAATTTTTTTCGTAGCCGCACTAATTTCGTGGGTATCTCGTAGCGCTCTTGAAACGGTTGAAGTAGATAGCCCTAAGGCCTTGGCAATATCTTTTATGGTTACGGGCTCAAACATGATTAAACG
>DATJDT010000549.1:0-4733 GCA_035497275.1 Pedobacter sp. | reverse complement strand
TATATCCTTTGGCATTGTTAGATTATAATAAGCCCGAAGATAAAATTCGAATAGACAATTCGTATAGGCAGTTAGAAGCTAAAGGAACGCGAGCTTGGTGTGGTTATTCTTTTAGTTGGATGGCGTCGTTATATGCACGTGCCAACCAAGCCGATAAAGCACTTAAGCAATTGCAGATTTTTGCATCAAATTTTTGCGCTACAAACAGTTTTCACTTAAATGGTGATCAAAAGAACGGGGAGTATTCAGATTTTACCTATCGTCCTTTTACGCTCGAAGGTAACTTCGCTTTTGCACAAGGAGTAAATGAATTACTGTTACAAAGTAGAGACGGTTATATTGAGGTTTTTCCAGCTGTGCCAACAGAATGGAATAATTGTTCATTTAAAAATTTACGAACAGAAGGGGCTTTTTTAGTGAGTGCAGATTATAAGAATGGGAAAGCCGCTAAAGTAACAGTCGTGGCAGAAAAAGGGGGAATTTTAAACATTAAATTCCCTAAAGGAAATTTTACTTTATTAGGTAAAAAAATTATCGCCAAAAATGGAATAGTTAAAATGAATACCAAAAAAGGAGAGAGACTTATGTTTGTGAATAATTAACGTACTTGAAATTTTTCTCGATATTGAGAGGGAGTCATGCCAACGTTTTTCTTGAACATTTTTCTAAATGCTTTTGGATCACTGTATCCCGATTGGAAAATAACTTCATTCATTTGATGGCTAGTTCTTTCTAAAAGCTTTTTAGCAGCTTCGATGCGGGTTTGTTGCAGATATTCAATTGGCGTTATTCCGGTAACCTGTTTAAATCTTCTTACAATGTTTCTGCGGCTTGTAGGAATATCTTTAATTAACTCTTCAATGGTTGCTGTGTCGTGATAGTTGCTTTCTATTTTTTGTTGTGCCGATGCTACAAGGTCGTCTTTGTGGTTTTTTGAAGGTTGAAACGTACTAAAATAAGATTGCTTATCTCTGTCCATGTCAATAGCAAAAAGCTTAGCCGTTTTAACAGCCATGGTATTTCCACAAAACTCATGAATTAAATGCAAGAGCAAATGAAAAGAGGAGGTAGCTCCACCACTCGTATATAACCTGCCATCTTGCGTAACCGTTTTATCAGCCTTTAGCTTAACTTCGGGAAAAGCAAGGGCAAAATTATCACATGAGTCAACGTGTGTGGTAGCTATTTTACCATTTAATAACCCGCTGGCACCAAGTAAGAAAGCACCGGTGCATACCGTTCCAATGCTGGCGCCTTGCTGAAATTGCTTAAGTAGATAAGGAATATACATCCTATTTTCTAGGAGTGTTTGGGGCATATTGGTAGAAGTAAATGCAGGAATTAGAATTAAATCAACTAACTCGGGGTCTTGAATAGATTTTAAAGGATAACCAAATACTTCTTTTGGGGAGGTACTTATAATATCTGCTCCCAACAAGTAAATTTTGAATGGATTTTCTTGTTGCTCATCGGAATGGAATTTGTTAACAGCTTCGAACACCTCTAAAATTGCGGCAATGCTTAAGAGCTTATAATTTTTGGTTAATAAAACGCCTATTTTCTTCATTGTTAATTAATTATTGATTAAAGTTAAGAATTTTGTCGCAAATGCCCCCTATTGTTGACTTTAATAGCTATCGATTTATGATTTAGGATGTTATATCTTAGCGTAATCAAATTCATTAATTATGAAACAGCAACCAGTAAGTAACAGATTATATGCATTGATAGATTTATTTGATATGCATACCACTTATTTTAATAATGCTTTAGCTGGAATATCAGATGAAGATTCTTTAAACCGTTTAGGTACCAAAGCAAATCACGTTGCATGGATTGCAGGTAGTTTAGTTCAAGAGAGATATGAGTTGGCTGGTTTATTCGGTTCAACTTTAAAATCATCAGCAAACGAACTTTTTAAAGATCATAAAGGCATTCAAGAAAATGCAGTTTATCCTGCTCTTGATTCTTATCAGCAAGACTGGGCGGAAATTTCTCCTATTTTAAAGGAATATTTACTTAAAGCCACCGAAGAAGAGCTTGATCGTGTATTGGAATTTCCAGGAATGAGTTTTCCGATGTATGAAATGGTTTCCTTTCAAATGTACAGAGAGGCAAATTGTATAGGCCAAATTGCACTTTGGCGCAGATTGTTAGGTTACGATGCAATGAAATACATGTAAGATGGAAAGAGAGATAATATTAAATGATTTCGTCCATACATTTTCGACTTTAGAAGAGGTAATAAGTTTATTTAAAGAGGAAGATTTTAATGAAGTTCCTTTTAAGGATAGTTGGACACCAGCTCAAGTAGCACAACATCTTATATTAGCAAATAAGAATTTTGCTGCCATCTTAAATGGGTCAACAAAAGAAACAAATAGGGCGATAGACCACCATATTGCTAATTTAAAGTCGCTATTTTTAAATTTTGAAATTAAATTGAAATCTCCAGCGTTTATTTTGCCTACCAACGAATACCATAGTCAACCTGAGCAACTGGACGCTATCAGGCAGATCAAAACCGACTGTATCAAAGCGATTGAAGAACTAGATCTTTCCAAAACCTGTTTGGATTTTGAATTACCATCTTTTGGATTTTTAACTAGATTTGAGGCAATATATTTTGTTATTTATCATACACAAAGGCATATTCATCAATTAAAGGAAATTGATAAATTTTTAAAATCATCTTAAATCATTAAACCATGAATATTCTTTTAAGCATCCTTTTATTTATTGTAGTACTTATTGTTTTCCTATTATTTCTTGCACTTATAGTTAAAAAAGAATACACTATTCAACGAGATATCAATATCAGGAAACCTATCCGTGAAGTATTTGATTACGTGAAACTGGTGAAAAATCAAGAACAGTACAGTAAGTGGGTGATGCTTGACCCAAATGTAAAACTTGACTATCGAGGGATTGACGGAACAATAGGTTTTATAAGTGCTTGGGAAGGAAATAAACAAGCGGGTAAGGGTGAACAAGAGATAAAGAAAATAGAAGCCCTTAAGCTGATCAATATGGAAGTTAGATTTGAAAAGCCTTTTAAAAATATCGCCCAAATAAATATGTATACAACTGCTATTAATGAAAATGAAACAAATGTAAAATGGGAAATGGTAGGAAGTAATAAGTATCCGATGACTTTATTTAACCTCTTTATAGATAATTTACTAGGAAAAGATTTAAGCGAAAGTCTAAGTAATTTGAAACGAATTCTAGAAAAGTAAGCAGTTAACCAATTAACCAACCAACAAGCTATTCTAAAATCAATATGGTAGAAGTTTTTAAAACTAATGTGATTGATGCTGAGGACGCGCAAAAAATAATTGATCAAATTCATGGCAACTTTAGTCATTACCAAGCTAATTTTGCATTGGATGATTGTGATAAGATATTAAGAATAAAATCCTTAGATGGCTTTGTGCCTCCGGCAGAAATTATCGCAATCGTTTCTGCACATGGCTTCGAAGCCACTGTATTGCCTGAATTCATTTTTTCTGTATAAACTTACGATTAGCATGGCAAAGAGTGCGGAAAACTTTCTAAGTCATGCAGGAGAGAGTTTTATTTTTTAAAAAGATTATTAACTTTATAGGAGCATATATTTATCCTTATGGTAAAGAATTTATCTTTTATACTCTTTTTATTAGCTTTTACTGCTACTACTTTTGCCCAAAGTAAGGATGCTGTTTTAGGAAAATGGCTTAATGCTGCGGCAGAGGGGCAGATTGAAATTTACAAAAGAGGTGATAAATATTTTGGCAAACTGGTTTGGATCAAAGAACCTAATGATAAATCAGGTAAACCTAAAACAGATCAAAAAAATCCAAATGCTAATTTAAGATCGAAACCGATTTTAGGGCTAGAAATTTTAAAGGATTTTGTTTTTGAAGAGGGAAGGTGGACAGGTGGAAGCGTTTATGATCCTAAAACGGGAAAAACTTATTCTTGTAATTTAAGTCTGAAAGAAGATGGCCAGCTTAATATGAGAGGGTATATTGGCGTTTCTTTAATTGGTCGTTCTGAGAGCTGGAAAAGAGTTAAATAATTAATTGTTACAACCACCATTTATGAAAAATCTATTCCTATTCGTGCTATTGGCTCCGTTATTTTGTTTTTCTCAACAATATACACTCAAGCAACTTACCACTGGTAAAAATACCAGTATGCGTGGCATTGCGGTCGTATCTGATCAAGTTGCATGGGTAAGTGGAAGTAATGGGCACGTTGGTAAAACCATGGATGGTGGCGCAACTTGGGATTGGACACAGCCTAAGGGTTATGAAAAGTTAGATTTTAGGGATATTGAAGCATTTGATGATCAACATGCAATTATCGTAAATGCAGGTTCACCAGCCTATATTTTAACTACATCTGATGGAGGGAAAAATTGGAAAGAAGTTTATAAAAATACTGATTCTTTGATTTTCTTAGATGGCATGGGATTTTGGAACCGAAATGAAGGAATGATTTTTGGCGATCCAATAAATAATAAAATGCAACTGCTCAAAACCACAGATGGAGGCTTAACTTGGCAGGATATCTCCGCAAATTTAAAACAAAAACTTGCTGTAGGAGAAGCAGGTTTTGCTGCAAGTGGTACTACCATTAGAACTAGTAATGACGGTAAAGTATGGATCGCTAGCGGGGGTAAGGTATCTAATATTTATTATTCTTCAAATTATGGGAAGAAATGGAAAGTTTATAGTTGCCCAATTATA
>DATJDT010000548.1:0-2439 GCA_035497275.1 Pedobacter sp. | reverse complement strand
AGGAAGTTGCAGCGGTTGTCCTTCTTCTACGATCACTTTAAAATCAGGCATTCAAAACTTGTTACAAAGAATGGTACCTGAAGTTAAAGAAGTGGTATCGGAAGCGCTTTAACAAGCTCTTCCTGATTAGTTGCCGATAACACTTCGGTAAGACAACAGATTGGCATAAGTCTTTCTTTAGGCTTTAGGTCTAACAAACTCTAAGCATACTCTAACAATAGTCTAACAATAGTCTGACTTTTTATAGGGAATACTTGAGCAGTTACTATCGAAAGCCAAGCTAATTAATACGCACTAAGGGAGTTAGGCTAATTTAAAAATATTTCTTGATCGTTTCTAGAATCTCTTCCGTTACCTTACCATTGGTTGCCAATATTTCTCTGGTTTCTAAAAACTCGAAACCACCAGCAAAATTCAAGATGGTTCCGCCCGCTTGCTGAACTAAATAAGCACCGGCAGCAACATCATATGAATTTAGGTTATACTCAAAATACCCATCAAATCGTCCGCAAGCTACATAAGCTAAATCTACGGCAGCAGAACCTATTCGTCGCAAACCGTGGCACTTTTGCATCATCTCGGTAAACAATTGGATATATTGAGGTTGTTTTTCAAATTGGTAGTATGGAAAACCAGTTGCCAAAAGGCTTTGAGCAAGACTTTCATTAGATGAAACTCGAATTTCTTTATTATTAAGATATGCCGCACCTCCTTTATAGGTAGAGAACATTTCGCCTCTATTAATTTCATAGACCACGCCGATTACGGGTTGATCGCCCTCGTATAAAGCAATACTAATGGAGTAAGTTGGTATGCCATGGATAAAGTTGGTAGTACCGTCCAGAGGATCAATAATCCAAGTATAAGGTTTACCTACAACATTGATTGTTTCTTCTTCCGTTATGAAACCAGCATCAGGCAAAATTTTCTTTAAGTTTCTTACAAGCTGCTTTTCCGCTTGCTTATCCACGTAAGAAACCAAGTCATTTAAACCTTTATATTCAATCGAATTGGCATCAAAAGCCATTGCTTCTTTACGAATGAAATTACCTGTTAAGCGCGCAATAGCAATTACTTTTGAGCACAATAATTCATAATTTATCATACCCTTTAATAATTAGCGTGCTTCTCTTTGTTCTTAATTGAAAAAATAATAAGTAATAATCCGCAGATAAACAGCAAAGTAGAAATCAATTCTGCTTGCGTAAATGGAATTCCCGCAACAGTGTATTTTGAGTTAACCCTAATAAGTTCTACAAGGAAACGCTCTAAACCATTAAACATTAAATAAATACCAAACATCATTCCCGGTAATTTAATGCGGTGACGAATCTTCCACAGCACTAAAAATATAAGGAAAGCAGCTATTACTTCATAAATTGGAGTTGGATATACCGGTTGTGGCAATTCACTACAAAATTTACCTACACAATTTGCCATGCGTACTCCTTCGTTCGCTACATTATTTGGGTAAGTATATGCCCAAAGCCAATCTGGCAACCAGCTCACCGGTTTAGGGTTTAAATTTACGATGCCCCAATCTCCATCACCCGATAAATGGCAACCAATTCTGCCCACACTATAAGCCAGCATCATCCCTGGGCCACCAATATCTAACATATGCAAAGGCTTAATTCCGTTCTTGCGAGCAATGTACAATACCGCAGCTCCACCACAAATTAATCCCCCATAAAATGTTAAACCACTGAAGGACAACAACCCTCCTATTGGATCTTGGATAAATGTATCCCAATGTTCTAAATTATCGAATATTTTGGCACCTAAAAAGCCCCAAACAGCTGCCCAAACAATTAAGGTGCTCATTAATTCGTGTGGATGAACCGTTACCTCTACCGTTTTTGGCTTAGGTAGTTTTCCTTTCTCTTTTTCCTTATATTCCCAGTAAGCAAAAAGTGCAGCTAAAGCTAGTCCGCCTAGCAGGTTTCCTTTCCCGGATAATAAAACCGTTTGCGAATCATTCACAAAAAGTTTATAATTTAAGAGTGCATAAACTAATTTATAACCTACCAAAAAACCAAAAAATGCATTGGTTATCAAGCTTGGGATGCTTGCCGGTTCTCCGATAACTACTTTTTTGATAGTAGGCTTGATAATTCCCAGCGCTTCTTTTCGCTTTGCCTCTTGCGAAAAAGCCCAATAGCCAGCAACAAACGCAAGTGCAACAAAAACACCAAAAGTGTTAAATGGTAAAGGCAAATCAATGCCAAAGAGATAATTTAGAAAGTGCGAAACGGTTGGAAATATAGGATAAATTTATAAGCGAAGATAGGAAAGAGTTTTCATTTTCAATGAGCGTGAACAGTATCCAGTTCCATTACCTCTACCTCTCCGTCTGGTAAAAGTGCTGTTAGTTTCACGTTCTTAAGTTCATTTACCATTACAGGGTCGTATTTTGCTTTCACCTTTACATAGTTTTTA
>DATJDT010000547.1:0-1703 GCA_035497275.1 Pedobacter sp. | reverse complement strand
GGAAAAATATTTAAAGGCGTTTATCCAACAATACAACAATAGAATGATCAATAATCAGTTAACAGTTGACAATTAATTCAAAAAATCACCTTTTAAAATGCGTAAAAAGCTCTTATCTATTATAGATTTTTTCTATCCTCCATTTCAAAAATGGTTCAGCTTAAATACTTTTCGATATATGGCGTCTGGTGGAATAACTGTTTCCACTGGCATTATCGGTTATTTCATAATTTTCAATTATATATTACATCAACAAGATGTAAAAATAGGTGAGTATTTAATTACTGCCCCAATTGCTGCTTTGCTACTAGAATCTGTAGTAACTTTTAGCGTTGGTTTTATGCTCAATAAATATCTAGTTTTTACGCAGTCTACCTTAGTAGGAAGAATACAATTATTTAGATATGCTACCGTTTATGGTACGAATATCTTACTTAATTACGCGTTGATGAAAATCTTAGTAGAAGGTTTTCAATTTTTCCCATCTGTAGCAAAAGCATTAATTACTATCGTATTGGCTATATTTAGTTACTTTTCTCAGAAATATTTTTCGTTTAGAGTGAAAAAATCTTAAAATTTAATAACATGAATTGGATTATTTTAGTGATTGCTGGATTATTTGAAGTTGCTTTTGCATTCTGTTTAGGAAAAGCTAAAGAGACAACCGGCAATGAAACCTATTTCTGGTACGGTGGTTTTTTAGTTGCCTTAACAATCAGTATGTGTTTGTTGATCAAAGCAACGCAAGCGCTTCCAATAGGTACTGCTTATGCAGTGTGGACAGGTATTGGTGCGGTGGGAACGGTGCTAGTTGGCATTTTTATCTTTAAAGAACCTGCTACCTTTTGGAGAGTCTTCTTTATATTCACTTTAATTGGTTCAATCATCGGACTAAAAGCGGTATCACATTAAATAAACCCATCATATTACGGTAAAACAACCTTGTTTTTTTGGATTAGTAGTCAAAACAAGCTACTTTAGCCATTATCAATGTACAGCACCAATATGAGTGATTTTAATGACTTTAATAACGAGCAAGTAGCTAAACTTCCCAAGCATCTAAGGCAATTTATTGTTGAGCAGCATTATGAGAAATATACGCCAATTGACCAAGCAGTTTGGCGTTATGTTATGCGTCAAAATTATAGTTATCTTAAACATGTAGCTTACTACCCTTATATTAAAGGCTTACAACGTGCCGGATTGAGCATCGAGTATATTCCCAACCTTCAAACCATGAATGATAATTTAGGTAAAATTGGTTGGGGTGCTGTTACTGTTGATGGATTTATCCCACCTGCAGCTTTCATGGAATATCAAGCCTATAGGGTATTGGTTATTGCAGCGGATATTCGGCAAATAAATCATATCGAATACACTCCTGCTCCTGATATTATTCACGAAAGCGCTGGTCACGCTCCTATTATTGCTGATACGGATTATAACAATTACCTCAGTTATTTTGGCTCTATTGGTGCAAAGGCGATGTTTTCTAGCAAGGATTTTGAACTCTATGAAGCTATCCGTAAACTTTCTATTTTAAAAGAAGCGGTTGATTCTGATGAAGAAGAAATTGCACTTGCAGAAAGAAATTTACGCACTATTGCAGATAACATGGGAGAACCATCGGAAATGGCTTTACTTGGGCGCTTGCATTGGTGGACCGTTGAATATGGTTTAATTGGGACTTTAGAGAACCCAAA
>DATJDT010000546.1:0-2034 GCA_035497275.1 Pedobacter sp. | reverse complement strand
TCGTCTATAACCTGAGCATGCTCTTATCTAAACCAAAAGAACCAAGCAAATCGCCATTCAAAAGGGTTAGATGGATTTTTTCACATCATCGTTTAATCATCTCCATCACGTTAATCGCTATACTTTGCATTATCCCTATTACATTATTGTACTTAAGCATTCAGGCAAAATTGCTGATGAGTTTTGTAGGGATAATTGCCGTCGCCTATAACTTCCCCTTTTTAAGTTTTAACCAAAGGAAAATCGGATTAAGGAACTTGCCAGGCATTAAGCTCTTTCTAATTGCCTTTGTATGGTCCGTAAGCTGTGTGTTACTGCCCATTGTAGAATTAGAAAATAATTATGGTATCTCGGTATCACTTGGTGAAACTGTGTTGTTAATCGCGAAGCGCTTTCTATTCATTTGCGCAATCACCATCCCTTTTGATATTAGGGATTTATTCCAAGATAAGCTTTACGAGCTCAAAACAATTCCAGTAATGCTGGGCGAAAAAAAAGCCTGGATTTTTTGCCAGGCTTTATTGGGAGCTTATATCGTGTTGTTGATCTTATTTACCAAAACAATTAATTTAGATGTTATTGGTATTGCATTAACTATTTTCTTAACAGGATGGCTAATTTTTAAGTCAAATCTTAAAAAGAACGAATACTATTATTTCTTCTTTCTTGATGGTACAATGATCTTGCAATATGTAATTCTGTGGGGACTAAGTTTACTTTAAGATTTTAACGTTACCCCGCATTAAAACGATAACCAATTCCCCTTACAGTTTGTAATAATTGTGGATTATCTGGATTTAATTCAATTTTCTTACGCAAACGTACAATATGCATGTCTAGCGTTCGCGTATTCACATCCGAATTATAACCCCAAACTACCAACATTAATTCGTCACGGTTAATTACTTTATTTGGATTGCGCAAAAAGTATAAAAGAATGCGGTTTTCGAGAATAGTTAACTCAATCTTCTTTCCATCACGAAATAACGTATGGATATTAGGATGATGTTCCATGTTGCCAAAACGATGTATTTCAGAGCGATCATTATTCAATAGGAACTTAACCTTACTTTCTAACATTGCTACGAGCACATCCATATTAAAAGGCTTAGTTACATAATCAGACGCTCCAAAATTATAGGCATCTATCTTATCAACATCCTGTGCTTTAGCAGTCATCATAATGACTAATCCTTCGTAGCCTGCCTTTCTCACTTCCTCACACACCTCTGCTCCTTCCTTACCAGGCAACATCCAATCTAACAGTACAATGTCTGGCTTCTCGGTCATTATTGTTTCTACAGCCGTTAAACCATCACTATTCTCAAGCACTTGGTAACCTTCTGCCTGCAAACGGTGAACTACTAAAAATCTAAGATTTTCATCGTCTTCTACGATTAATATTTTTATTCCCTTCGACATCTTTATTTAGTTCTTTAATTATTTATATATGGTAGTACAATTTTAAATTCTGATCCTTTATTTACCGTACTTCTAACCGAAATTTCACCGTTCATAAAGTTAACTAGTTCTTTACAAAAGGCCAAACCCAAACCTACACTCCCATTTTGGTTATATCGGTTCTGAATACGGTAAAACTTTTTAAATATATTATTTATTTCTGATGATGGAATACCTATTCCTGCATCTTTAAATCGTATCACTACTTTATCCTTAATCAGCCGCGCAGAAATATGCAGCTTCTTCTCTCCTTCATTTGAATACTTATAGGCATTCTCAGCCAAGTTATCAAATAAGCTTCCCAATAAAACCGGATCAGTTATAAATGTCGTTAGTCCAGAAATCTCATAGGTAAATTGAAAATCCGGATGTTTCAGCTTATGCACGTCTATTGTACTCTCAATAAAGTCTTCAATATTTATTTCGTCTCTATTTAGGGTTATTGCCTTGTTTTCTATTTGCGTAAAAGCTAATAGTTTATTCATTAAACCATTGAGCTTATCTGCTTCCTCATCTAAAATTTTACCATACAATTGCTGTTCTCTGGCCGTTAAACTCGTTGCGCTTTTGATG
>DATJDT010000545.1:0-2177 GCA_035497275.1 Pedobacter sp. | reverse complement strand
GAGAATCCAAGAAGTTATTATCTCGCCACCGGCGAAAATGACATAGAACGACGTATCAATTACGGTAAAGAAATAGCTGTAAAAGTTAAAGTTTTAGACACTACTAATTTTAGATTTAAATACAACCATTTCTCTAATGCTGATCATAATACATTATTTGCTTACGTGGTCCCAAATGCTTTAGAGTTTTTATTCGATCCTTATAACAGGTTTTTAGAAAATGACAGTAAATTATCGGCTTACCAAAATTTGGTGAGTATTGAAAACCATTTAAATGAATATTATGGTGTAAATTTAGAACTCAATTTAAAAACTACAATTCTCTCTTACAAGATGCAACTAGCAAAAAGGATACTAGTAGCTTGGTAGCTATTGTGAAATATTTTGAAAATCAGCGATCAAAAGGTCAAGACTTGCGCAACTTTGCTTATTTTTTTCAAATTAATGGGCTTATTTCTTTATCCTATTCATATTATCAAAAAGCAATTAAAAAAATCAAAGACAATGAAATAAATACGAAAGCAGGGCATCAAGCTTTAGTAACCTGTTATCGAGAATTAGCGTTAAATTTTAATCAAGATGGTCCAGATAAATCTTGGGAGCTGTTGCAAAAGGCATTAAATGACCCATTTATACACAACCCGGACATGAAATATGATTTAGGAAAATTCTCTATAGAACATAATTATAGAGTTGAAGATGGTTTAAATTATTTGTTAAGTTTTGCAGAAGATAGATCCAACCAAGTTGATATCATAAGTTGGCCATATCGTAGAATTAATCTGTTGATAGCAAAAGGTTACTCTTTACAAAATAATACTAGGAAGAGTAAGGAATATGCCCAGAAGGTACTAAGGGATGATCCTAAAAACACAGAAGCACTTGGTTTACTTCAAAAATGAAATTGAATATGACAAAAACCTATGCTCCCAAACAGACGAATGTCAGCGGTCAATCCATTGAAGTTGGGAACATCGAGATGTACTACGAAGAATACGGAACTGGAAAACCTGTAGTCCTACTGCATGGGTTTGGCGGTTGTGTGCAAAACTGGCATCCATTTATTAATGATCTCTCGGCTCAACATCGACTTATTATCGTAGATCTGCCCGGCCATGGTTACTCTACCAATTCCGACAACACCTTTACACATCGAGAAGCGGCCAATGATGTATTCCTCTTACTCGAAAAATTGGGAATTAATGAATTTTCGGCAATGGGAATGAGCTCTGGTGGCATGGTACTACTACACATGGCAACAAGCCAACCCCGCCGTATTGAAGGCATGATATTAATTAGTACGACATCCTATTTCCCTGAGCAAGCAAGAGCCATTATGCGCAGAGCGTCATTCGGCACTATGCCGCAGCTTGTAAAAGAAATGTATGTAGAG
Source organism: Pedobacter sp. (assembly GCA_035497275.1). Classification (GTDB taxonomy): domain Bacteria; phylum Bacteroidota; class Bacteroidia; order Sphingobacteriales; family Sphingobacteriaceae; genus Pedobacter. The sequence continues at coordinate 784 of DATJDT010000545.1, read as the reverse complement.
TGTGCAAAACGGGGCGACGAACAAGTTCATCAGCTCATTGCGCAGTTTAATGCTTTAGCCGAAAACTACGATGATATGAATTTTACTGCACAAAGTCTATCAACCATTACCGCTCGTACGCTTTTGATACACGGCGATTGCGACAACTTTTTCCCAGTAGAAATTCCAATAAGCATTTCTCATGCTATACCAAATGCAACATTATGGATTATTCCAGGAGGTGATCATGTTCCAATTTATAATACGGCAATTCCATTTACCTCAACAGCCCTTCAATTTCTGAATGCACCAGAAATAAGTGGTAAACAAGGTGCTGCCCATTAAAAAGCTACCAGAGTTTTAAAACAGTAACCTGTTTGGTGGTCTCAAAGACACCGATTTCAAATTTTTTTTGGAAGATTTGCAGCTGATTATTGAGATTCTAGATTAGACGGGGTGATTTTAAATATCTTGACGAGACAGATTTCAAGCTGTTTTTTGTTTTTCACTGAAAATCTAAACCAAATTTTATTTGAAGCCCACTTAGTCGTTAACTTGTCCTCTAGTTAGCATCATCATCTGCTAAGGTATGATAACGATCAATCGTCTTTTGCAATTGCTGCCTGATTTGTTTCACTAAAATTCTGGGGCCTAATACCTTTATTTTAGCACCGAAACCTAGAAGCTCCCGCTCTAGTTCAAAATTTAAAACTACCCTTATACTGAATACCTTCCCCGTTTCGTCTTCGGTCAGCAAGGTTTGCGTATGGTGCAGCGGCTTTGTGATGACATAAGGCGCATTTTC
>DATJDT010000544.1:0-13411 GCA_035497275.1 Pedobacter sp. | reverse complement strand
AATAAAACAGGTGTTTCGGATTGGGTTTCCATTAATGCAAGCACAGTAGCCAACCCATTGCAATTTGCAATTACGCGAATTGCAGCAACAAGCACGGCTGAAAGTCAGGGTAGTGCAAGACCGAACAGGTTATTTGATTTTGACGAAAACAATTTTTGGCGTACTAAGGTTGATGTGAATTCAGTGCCGTTTGACCTGGTAATTGACTTGAAGAGTGTGAACCAAATAGATAGATTACAATATTTACCACGAACTGCGGGTGAGAATGCATTGTTGAGTGGAAAGGTATTTTATAGCACGGATAAATTAACTTGGAGTGAAGAAGGGAAGTTTGAATGGGCAAAAAATGCAGATACTAAAACATTCAAATTTACTACTCATCCAACGGCAAGGTACATCAAATTAACAGTTACAGAAGCTGTTGGTGGCATTGGATCGGGTAGAGAGATGTATATTTTTAAAGTTCCTGGAACAGAAAGTTTCTTCCCCGGCGACATTAATAATGATAAAGTTATTGATGATAATGATTTAACCTCCTACACCAATTATACTGGTTTACGCACAGGTGATGGCGATTTTGATGGATACATCAGCAATGGTGATATCAATAAAAATGGAGTTATCGATGCGTTAGACATTTCTTATGTAACTACACAGCTAGAGGGTGGTGTTTATATTGGTAGAGGGGAAAAATTAACTGGAAGCTTGAGTTTAAGTACTCCAAAGACAAATTACGAAGCAGATGAAATGGTGGAGGTGACGGTTAAGGGCACTAATTTAGCAAGTATAAACGCATTGAGTTTCGGTTTGCCATATAACCCACAAGATTTTGAATTTGTTGGCGTACAGCCGCTAGCCATTAAAGAGATGCAAAACCTAACGTATGATAGATTACATACCAATGGCAAAAAAGCGTTGTATCCAACTTTTGTAAATGTGGGCGATCAGGAGACTTTAAAAGGAGATGCCGAGTTATTTGTGATTAAACTTAAAGCAAAACGCAAAGTTACCTTTAACCTGAAACCTGTTGATGGCCTGTTGGTTGATAAGAGTTTGAATGGTTTAGGTTTTTAAATCTGTGACTTACATTCCAGTGGTTACCATAATCGTGGCTTTTTGAAGTGATGCCGATTGTGCTGTAATCTTAATAGGTCCTTGTCTACCTTTCTTAGCTTTAATGATGAGCAATGCTAAGCCATTAAAAGCTTTTCTATTGGGGCTTTGGAAAGACTCAAAACTAGTAGCATCACCATTATCGGTAGCTACTAGTTCACCTGGGCCTTCGATGCTAAAAGTAATACTGTTGTTTGCTGTTGGTACCATAAGGCCTGTTTTATCGGTTATGGATGCAGTAATAAAGCACAAATCATCGCCATTGTTTTTAATTTTGGTAACGTCCGATTTAAGCTTTAGCGTTGCTGCTTCACCAGTAGTTTTTACGACATCTTGAGCCCATTGTTTGCCATTTTTATAAGCTATCACCTTTAATTCGCCAGGTTGATATTTTACTTGGTCCCAAACTAAACGGAAATCTTTTCCAGCTACTTTTGCTTTTTTACCTAAGCTTTTACCATTTAAAAACAATTCGGCTTCATCACCGCTGGTGTAAACATGTACAGGAGTGATAGAATCTATGCGGTTTGGCCAATTCCAATGCGGTAAAATATGCGCCATGGCAAGTTCTGGTCGCCAATGCGCTTGATAAAGGTAAAAACGATCTTTTTTAAATCCTGCCAAATCAATTATACCAAAATAAGAACTCCGTGAGGGAGGATTTTTCTTGGTCATTTCCTCCAATAATTTAGCAAGCTCGGCTTTTTTAGAGGGATCATTCCTAAAGTTTAACAAATTCGTTTCGTCAGAATTGTACGGAGTGGGTTCGCCTAAATAGTCAAAACCAGTCCAAACATATTCGCCTAATAGATGTGGAAATTTGGCGTTGATGGCAAACTGTGTGTCTGGCGAACTGCCCCAGCCTGGGAATGCATTGTCGAACGAAGACACTTGCCAATATTGGAATGGGTTTTTATCGAAGAAATACACACCGCGAGATGATATTGCTGATGAGGTTTCGCTTCCTATGGTTGGCATATTTGCATATCGAGGATCGGCATCCCATTTTGGTTGCTGACTAAAAAAGTAATTTACCCCCATGATATCTAATGACATCGGTGATCCTACCCCTCTCGAACCGTCTGGGTCGTTATAGCCATTCGAAATAGGTCTTGTAGGATCTTCGCGCCTCATAATATCGGCCAGTTCTTTGGTCATAGCAACATTCCGCTGATCGATTACCTCATTGCCAATAGACCATATAAATACCGAGGGATGATTTCTATCGCGGTGCACTAAAGCTGTTAGATCCTTTTCGTGCCACTCATCAAACAAGATGTTATAATCTTTTCTTTTTTTACCCTTTTTCCAAGTGTCAAAGGCCTCATCCCATACTAAAAAACCCATTTTATCCGCTAAGGCCAACAATTCTGGTGCTGGGGGGTTATGAGAGGTGCGCAATGAGTTGCAACCCATTTCTTTAAGCATTACCAACTGTCTTTGTAGGGCTTTAGTGTTAATTGCAGCACCAATTGCACCCAAATCATGGTGGTTACATGTACCTTTTATCTCCACTCGTTTCCCGTTAAGCTGAAAGCCATTTTTCACAGAAAAAGCGATTGTTCTAACGCCGAAGGGAGTAAAATAGGTATCGGTAATTTTTCCGTTTACCCATATTTCAGTTTTAGAAACATAACGGTGCGGGTTTTCTATAGACCACAAAATAGGGTTATTTAATTGGGCGTTTACTTTTACCTTAGTTTCTTTATTATTGGCTAAGAATACTTGGTTTTCTACTTTGGCGAGTGCCGTTGCACTAGGGCTATCATCATTTTTTAAATGAAAGATGCTGGTTTTAATGATTGCTTTGGTAGCGGCTTGCGTTTCATTGGCAATGGTAAGCTCCATATCAATGTTAGCCTGCTTAGTATCTATTTTTGGCGTGGTGATATAAGTGCCCCATTGTGCAACGTGTATATTTTCGGTTTTTACCAACCAAACATGACGGTAGATACCTGCGCCTGGATACCATCTCGAATCCATGTTTTCTGTGTCTACCCTAACAGCAATGGTATTGGTAGCGCCATATTTAAGCGCTGGGGTAATATCCATCCTAAAAGAAGTATAACCATAAGGCCAAGTGCCTATGTATTTACCATTTACCCAAATTTTTGCATTGGCCATGGCGCCATCAAAATCAATAAAAGTCCTTTTATTTTTATCAGTAACGGGTACTGAAAACTTTTTTCGATACCAGCCAATTCCTTGCCATGGGAGCTTACCAGTGTTTCCGCTCAAATCAATTCTAAAGGGACCGCTAATAGCATAATCATGGGGCAAGTTTACCTTCTGCCAGTTTTGATCATTGTACGTAACGGACTCTATTTCGGCAGGTTCTTGTTTAGTACTCCCATCAGTTTGTAGGCCAAAACGGTAAAAAGACCAGTTAAGATCAAAACTAGTAGTGTTTTTTTCACCCATGCGGGCGATAACCATTTGAGCGTTACCAAAATTACAGAAAAGAGATAGGCAAAAACATAAGGCCAGCGTTTTAGTAAAGATCGATTTTAACATGAGGTATTGACTTGATAAATAATTAAGGGATGGAAATTACAAAAAATTTAAGAATACTCTTTAAGTAATTGTCGGTAACTTGTGAGAATCGTGGATTTAGATAGGAAGCCGATAAATGTATTTTGATAATCTACAACTGGGAGATGCCAACTACCTGTTTCATCAAATTTTCGAATTGTTTCGGGCATTTCGTCTTCGGGGTTCACCAATGCTGCCGGTGTTTTGATAAGTTTTGCAATTGGCAAGGGTTCGTCAGGGTTCTTGAACAGAAATGGGCGGATGTCGTCAAGATTCATAACGCCAGTAAGCTTACCCTCCTTGTCAACAACAGCAAAAGCATTTTTCTTTCCTTGGCTGATGATCTCAATCATCTGTTCTGAACTGGAGCCCAGCTTAATAAGCTGCGAATCTCTATCTATTAGCTCTTTAATGCTCATTCTGCTTAGTAAGTTCCTGTCGTGTTCTGTCGTAAAGATTTTACCCTCTTCGGCTAGCTGCCTTAGTTCTGGTGAGATTGGCGAAAACCATTTCGAGATGAGGTGCGAAATCACTGCGGTGATCATTAATGGAATGAAGAGATCATAGCCTGAGCTTGATTCGGCTATCAGAAAAATGGCCGTCAACGGTGCGTAGAGCACGCCACTCATTACACCTGCCATGCCAACCAGTACCAAATTTGTAGTTGGCACATCTTGAATTCCCATTAAGGTACAGCTAAAAGCAAAAAGATAGCCCAGTGTACCCCCTGCAAATAATGATGGTGCAAAATTTCCTCCATTCCCTCCGCTAAATATTGTTACGGAAGTTGCAAATGCCTTTACCAAACAAATCAGAGATAGGAAAACTAATACCATCCATTCCTTGAAGTCAAAATATCTGAAAAAACTTTGCGCTATTATCTTTGCCGAATCGCCAGTAGTAAAAGATTTTACTGTTTCGTAGCCTTCTCCAAATAATGGAGGAAAGGCAACACAAAGTGCGGAAAGAATAATCCCTCCAATAATTGCCTTTCGCAGTCTAGAAAATTTGCGGGCATGAAAGAAATGCTCAACCCATCGTGAAACGATTACAAAATAACGTGCATAGAAGCCTGTGAAAATTCCTAGGAAGATATAAAAAGGGAGGTTGTGATAATCGAAAGCTTGTCTTGCACGAAATAAAAAGAGGATATCCTCCTGTAAGGCAATTCTCGAAATTAGACTTCCGCACACTGCAGCTACCACTAGCGGAATAAAATCTGTAAATACCACTCCTGTGAGGAGGATTTCAAAGGCGAACATCATTCCGGCGATAGGTGCATTAAATGCAGAAGCAATGCCTGCAGTAGCTCCTGCAGCTAAAAGGAGTGTACGTTCTTTATAATCCAATTTATAGGTTTGGGCAAAGTTAGATCCAATAGCTGATCCGGTAACGGCTATTGGGCTTTCAAGGCCTGCTGAGCCTCCCAATCCCACGGTTATCGCACTTTGGATAATTTGTGAATACATTTTTACATGGGATACAACACTCGAGTTTTGTGCAATTTCGTATAAGATTGCACTAATGCCTTTGCGGTCTTGTCCCTTGTAAACATACATTACTACCAGGGTAGTGAGTACTATACCGAGGAATGGAAATAGGATATAAAATAGAAATTGATATTCCAGGTGTATTTGATGGGTAATAAAAAAATGGATATAGTGAACGAGCGTTTTAAGCAATACCCCAGCAAATCCAGCCGTGGTGCCTACCAATATTCCGGAGAAAATCAAAAACTGAGTCCTGCTCAATTGGTTTTTCGAAAAATAGACAACGATTTCATAGCTCCGTACTTTTTTAAGGCTTGAGCGTTGAAAATCCCTCTTGAATTTCAGAAAACTATGATATTTCTTTTTTTTGTTGATTCTCACTTAATTCGATGTTTATTTTGGATTGTTAATCTCGTTTTTAATAAGAGAGGCGAGGAGTGTAAAGTTAATAATTAATGTTTAAGGTAGGTAGACGGCCTAGATTTTTGCATATCTCTTTAATTTTAATTAGCTTCATCACTGTTTAAAATAAACTATACATTGATGAAAAAAGTAACTGGAATTGGGGGCATCTTTTTTAAATGCGATGATCCTAAAAAAATGAATGAATGGTATGCTAAAAACCTGGGCTTGCCAGTTGAAAGTTACGGAACTATGTTTAAGTGGCGTAGTGCCGATGAACCGAGTAAAGAGGGTAGTACCATTTGGAGTCCCTTTGCAAAAGACACGAAATACTTTGAACCTTCAAAAAAGGACTTCATGATCAATTATCGTGTAGAAAATCTGGTGGAACTGGTAGAGCAGTTGAAAAGTGAGGGTGTAACAGTTCTTGACGAAATAGCGACCTATGAGTACGGCAAATTTGTACATATACTCGATCCAGAGGGGAATAGTATTGAGCTTTGGGAAGATATTTAGATTTTTTCTTACTTTTGTAGCTCACCAAAAGCGATAGGTTAATGTAAGATATAATTTCTTTAGAAAATGAATAGAGCCAAAATATATTGGGCTCATTTTTTATTCACTATTAATAAATGAAATTATGCTTATACTACAAGGGGCAACCTATACGCACCCCAATAGAGATTTATTATTTAATAATTTAAATCTCACCATTCAAAAATATCATAAAATTGCTTTAATTGGTCATAATGGAGCAGGAAAGTCTACACTGTTAAAAATCTTGGCGGGCGATTTACCGCTTTTATCAGGTGTTGTTAAAGCTGAAACGGCTCCTTACTACGTGCCTCAACTTTTTGGACAATATAATGATTACACCGTAGCTAAATCCCTAAGGGTAGACGAGAAAATTACTGCGTTATACGAAATTCTTAACGGGATTGTAACCGATGAAAACCTAACCTTGCTTAGCGACGATTGGACAATCGAGGAGCGCTGCGCGGCGGCCTTAAACCATTGGGGACTGCCCCAGCTAGATTTAAATCAAAAGATGCGCGATCTGAGTGGCGGACAGAAAATGAAAGTGTTTTTAGCTGGAATTATGATCCATCAGCCAAAAATAGTTTTGTTAGATGAACCAAGCAACCATTTAGATTTAGAAGGTAGAACAATGCTTTACGAATATATCAAATCCACCTCCAGCACTTTAGTGGTAGTAAGCCACGATAGAACCTTACTGAACTTGCTTGATACCATTTGCGAGCTTAATAAAAACGGGATTACCACTTATGGTGGTAATTATGATTTCTACCTAGCCCAAAAGACAATTGAAGATGAGGCCTTAGTGTTTAATTTAAGAAATGAAGAAAAGGCGTTACGCAAGGCAAAAGATATCGAAAAGGCATCATTAGAGCGCCAACAAAAGCTTGATGCCCGTGGCAAGAAAAAACAAGAGAAGGCTGGTTTATCTCGAATTTCTATGAACACCCTCAAAAATAATGCTGAAAAAAGCACTGCCAAAATAAAGCGCGTGCATACAGAGAAGGTGGGCGAAATTTCAATAGGATTAAAACAGTTACGTACCGAAGTAGGTGATATTGAGAAAATGAAAGTGGGTTTTGATCATTCTTTATTCCATCGCGGAAAGATATTGATTACAGCACAAGATCTGAATTTTGGGTATTCAAATACAACATTATGGGCAAAGCCATTAAACTTTAGCATTGGCGCTGGAGAACGGATTGCGCTTAAGGGAGTAAATGGCTCAGGGAAAACAACTTTAATAAGATTAATATTGGGCCAACTTATTCCTCAGCATGGTGCTTTAAAAAGTAGTGTTACGAATGCTATTTATATCGACCAAGATTACACATTAATAGATAATAGTCTAACGGTTTATGAACATGCTCAATTAAACAACTCAGGCGAATTTCAAGAGCATGAAGTAAAAACCCGTTTGAACAGGTTTTTGTTTACAAAAGAACTTTGGGATAAACCTTGTATAGCACTTAGTGGAGGCGAAAAAATGCGGCTAATGCTTTGTTGTTTAACAATAGCCGTGAAAGCACCAGATTTGATTATATTAGATGAGCCTACAAATAATTTAGACATCCAAAATTTAGAAATTTTAACCGCGGCTATTCAAGCGTATAAAGGAATACTGGTAGTGGTTTCACATGATGAATATTTTTTAAAACAAATAAGTATAGAGAGAAGTATAATGGTTTCTACAGAAACCTAAGCTTCTCTTCTTCTAAGTCTAGGCTAACTAAGTGTTTTCTAATGATATCTTCATCTAAAGTAGCTTCCTCTTGGTTCTTATTTAGCAGCCACTGGCGTTGCTGACTTAAAATATCGAGGTAGATTACCTTGCATGTTTCTGCCATTATCACGTTCTCAGCTAATACACTGCTATCCTGCCATTTTCTAGCCATCTGTTGCAACACGGGTTCTGTGGCTAACTGATCACTGTAATTGGTTCGTAAATGTTGCAATGCATGATCTGCCAGTTGTTTTCGGAGCTGATGGTATACTTCATCTTCAGCGGGTTGAGCAGCTAAATTAGGCGTAATAAGTTTTTTAATAAGATAAGGCAAGGATAAGCCCTGAACTACTAAAGTTAAAAGAATTACGATAAACGTGATAAATAGGATGAGGTTACGATGCGGGAAGGCTGTTCCATCTTCTAAGCGCAAGGGAATGGATAGGGCTGCGGCTAAAGAGACTACACCTCGCATTCCGGACCAACCTAATACTAGTGGAACTTTATACCCAGGGTTTCTACCTTCGGCCACGGTAATAAAATTTCGCATAATAAGTGTAACTACTACAGCGCCGTAGGCGGATATAATTCTGCCGAATACCAGTACCCCAGTAATCAATACACCATATCCAATGGCCGAAGCCATGCTTAAACCTTCATCTTTCAAGCCAGCGGTAATCTCAGGGAGTGCAAGTCCGATGAGTATAAACACTAATCCATTTAGTACGAAGCAAAAACTTTCCCAAACATTCACACCCCGTAAACGTGAAGTGCTGCTCAAAAAATGATGTCGCTTATTGGCTAATAATAGTCCGCCGCTAACTACAGCTAATACACCAGAACTATGCGCCTCTTCTGCTAAAATATACATGAGATATGGCGCTACAATAGATAATACAATATCGGTATTGGCATCGGTAGGTAAATATTTATGCGCTTTCATAAAGATAATGCCGACTAAGATTCCAATGCCTACGCCGCCCAAAAGCATCCAGCCAAAGCTCAAGGCAGCTTCATACCAAATAAATTGACCGGTTGCAACGGCTATAAAAGCGAAGCGAAAAATAATAAGCGATGATGCATCATTAAGTAGGCTTTCACCTTCTAAGATGGACGACATCCGTTTGGGTACTTTTACGAATTTTAATATCGCACCAGCACTTACCGCATCGGGCGGAGAAACTATACCGCCCAGTAAAAAGCCTAATGCTAACGAAAATCCAGGGATATAATGATTAGCTACAAAAGCTACAGACATGGCCGTAAGGAACACCACAACAAATGCAAAGCTTAGGATAATACGTCGCCAGTGCCACAGCTCTTTCCATGAAATAGACCATGCCGCTTCATATAATAATGGTGGTAAAAAAATGATAAATATAAGTTCTGGATTAATGCGGATGACAGGGATACCTGGAATAAAACAAATTAGTAATCCTGCTACTACCAATAATACTGGATAGGCTATTTTTAGTTTATTCGCCAGCATTATCAGCAATACAATTGCAATGATAAGAGTTAAGTAAAAGGGGAAATGTTCAATCATCGGTAGCTTAAAATAAAACAAAGTAAAAGTTACAAACTATCTTAAATATAATGTAATTGTGCCAGTAATTTTTAACTTTTCTATCCTATTTCTTAATTCTTTATCTTTACGATAAGCCATATAAAAACAATGAAAATTAGCTTTACAATTGTCGCGCTTTCCTTATGCATGGTCTTCAGTAAATTAAACGGCCAAACCGTTTGGAAGAACCCACTAAATGAACAATTTCTGGTAGTGCAGGGACAAGTGCAGGGGAGTGATAATTACCAGCGCTTACCTAGTGCCTTGAAAGATGAGGTAAGGCCACCTGTGTGGGCTTTAGCACAAAATACAGCTGGGGAATATGTTGAATTTAACAGTACGGCGAGCAAAATAACGGTTAGGTATCAGGTAAGCGGAGCGTTAAACATGCCTCATATGCCAACAACTGGGGTTAGTGGAATAGATTTATATGCACACAACGGAAAAGGCTTATGGGATTGGGCGCCTGGCAAGTATTCATTTAAAGATACCATTTCTTATACCTTTGATAACCTAATAGGAAAGAGAGGGAAAATATTTAGACTGTACCTGCCGCTATATAATGGAGTAAAATGGTTGGAAATTGGTGTTGATCAAACAGAAACCTTACTATTTTTACCCATTGCTAACCAAAAACCTATTGTTGTATACGGTACCTCCATTGCTCAAGGTGGTTGTGCCAGTAGACCAGGTTTGGCTTGGCCTTCGATTTTTGCCAGAAAAGTAAATACACCTATCATAAACATGGCGTTTTCGGGAAATGGACGGTTAGAGACACCCATCATTAATTGTATTGCACAAATTGAAGCAAAACTCTTCATTTTAGATTGTATGCCGAACCTTGGTTCTAGAACATTATACCCCGAAGAAGAAGTCAGAAAACGAGTGAACGAAGCGATTACAACATTACAGGTTAAGCAACCTAATACACCGATTTTACTGGTAGCGCACAGCGGTGGTGGCAATGATCACCTGCTAGATGTGTTAAGAAACAATGAATTTAAAACATCAAGTCAAATAATCACCAAGATATATGGCGAACTAAAAGCAAAAGGGATTAAAAACATTCACCTACTTTCCACTGCCGCTATAAACATGGGGATCGAATCAACGGTTGATGGCACACACCCCAATGATATTGGAATGATGGAGCATGCGGTGGCCTTTGAGAAAAAGTATAAAGAACTATTTAGGAACTAACTCCTATCTTATGATACTTCCTTCTTCAAACTTACTTCCCGGCGCAACAAATGTTAATTTCCCTTCAGAGTTTTCTGCCATCAAGATCATTCCTTGAGAAACAATGCCTTTGATCTCTCTTGGAGCAAGGTTAGCCAATAAGCTTACCTGCTGACCGATTATATCTTCTGGTTGATAATACTCGGCAATACCAGAAACAACCGTACGCTCATCTAAACCAGTGTTTAGTGTTAATTTTAATAGCTTCTTCGTTTTCTCTACTTTTTCTGCCGCAATAATGGTAGCTACGCGAATATCCATTGCGCTAAAATCGTCGAACTGGATGTTTGGTTTTGCGGGAATAGCTTTTTTATTGGCGGCAATGTTTTCAGACTTGCTGTTATTCAATTTGTCTATTTGCGCTTGTACAGCTTCATCTTCAATTTTAGAAAACAAGAGTACTGGTTCGTTTAATTGATGGCCGCGTTTTAGCAGATTTATGCTTCCAGCATCAGCCCAAAGATGACCACCATAGTTCAACATTTTCTGTAACTTGTCTGCTGTAAATGGCAAGAATGGTTCGATTAAGATTTCGATATTCGCGGCAATTTGCAAACTGATATTTAAAATAGTGCGTACGCGATCTTCGTCAGTTTTAATTACTTTCCAAGGTTCTGTTTCGGCCAAATATTTATTTCCAAGACGGGCAACATTCATCACTTCGCCTAAAGCCTCTCTGAAACGATAATTCTCAATAGATGCACTTATTTTAGCCGGCGCAGCTGCCAACTCATCAATTACTGCCTGGTCTTGTTCGGTTAATTCCATCAGCGTTGGAACTTTTCCATCAAAATATTTATGGGTAAGCACGGTTACTCTGTTGATGAAATTCCCTAAGATAGCAACGAGCTCATTGTTGTTTCTAGCTTGAAAATCCTTCCAAGTAAAATCATTGTCTTTTGTTTCGGGTGCGGTTGCAGTTAATACGTATCGTAAAACGTCTTGCTGGTCTTTAAACTCTAACAAGTATTCATTTAGCCAAACAGCCCAATTTTTTGAAGTGGATATTTTTTGCCCTTCTAGGTTTAAAAACTCATTTGCGGGAACATTGTCTGCCAATATATAATCGCCATGCGCCATTAACATTGCTGGAAAAATAATGCAATGGAAAACAATATTATCTTTCCCTATAAAGTGAACTAATTTGGTTGTTTCGTCTTTCCAATAGGTTTCCCACCCACACTTATCGGTTTCCACTTGTCTAATGTAATATTCTTCTGCTCTTGGATTCCAAACGTCAAGTTTAGCGTAGTTACACAATTCTTTGGTTGCCGAAATATAACCTATCGGCGCATCAAACCAAACGTATAGAACTTTGCCATCGGCACCTTTAATTGGCACGCGTACCCCCCAATCTAAATCCCTTGTCATGGCTCTCGGTTGCAAACCTGCATTTAGCCAGCTCTGACATTGACCATATACATTTGGGCGCCATTCTTTATGACTTTCGATATAGGCTCTTAATTTATCTTCGTATTTATCTAAAGGCAAAAACCAGTTTTTAGTTTCCCTACGTACAGGCGGCTCGCCAGATAAAGTTGATTTAGGATTGATAAGATCTGTTGCATTTAAGGTGCTACCACAGTTTTCGCATTGATCGCCATAGGCATTTTCATTTCCACACTTAGGGCAAGTACCTGTTATATACCTATCGGCCAAAAAACTTTGTGCCTTCTCGTCGTAGTATTGTTCGGTAACTTCTTCGGTAAAGACACCATCTTTATACAGCTTTTCGAAAAAATCTTCGGCAGTTTGATGGTGAGTTAGGGATGAAGTACGATGATAGATATCAAAAGATACGCCAAACTCCTGAAAAGAATCGCCAATGATTTTATGGTATTTGTCTACTACCTCTTGAGGTGTAATACCTTCTCTTTTAGCTTTTAAAGTTATTGGCACCCCATTTTCATCGGAGCCGCAAATAAACTTTACGTCTTTTTTATTTGAACGAAGGTAACGCACATAAGTGTCTGCAGGCAAATAAACGCCAGCTAGGTGACCAATATGTACTGGACCATTTGTGTAAGGCAAGGCTGCCGTTACCGTATATCTTTTAATTTTATCGTTATCCAAAACTATTTATTTATTTTGCAAAGATATTGTTTTTACCTATGATTAAACAGCCATCCTACCTAAAAAAAGGAGATAAAATTGCAGTAGTTTGTCCCGCTAAAAAATTACCTAAGCCTATTGATGGGGCAATAGCGATTTTAGAATCGTGGGGGCTCGATGTTATTATTGGTGAGACAGTGAGTGCCGATTACCATCAATTTGCCGGAAATGATGCTTTGCGTACCGAAGATCTGCAAAGATTTTTAGACGACCTGGAAATAAAAGCAATTATTGCGGGCAGGGGTGGCTATGGCACCATTAGGATTATTGATGAGCTAGATTTTACGTCCTTTAAGAAAAATCCTAAATGGCTAATCGGCTTTAGTGATATTACTGTTTTGTTATCCCATACTTTTGCAATGCTGAATACCCAGAGCATTCATGGACAGATGCCTTATACTTTTGAGGAAAGTACTCTAGAGGCTTTAGCAAGTTTAAAAGGAGTATTGTTTGGAGAAAAAGTAAGTTATCACTACGAAAGTGCATTTAGCAATAGGGCGGGAGAGGCCGAGGGTATTTTGGTAGGAGGAAACTTAACTTTGCTTATTGCAGTAGAAGGTTCAGTTTCGGAAATAGACTTTACAGATAAGATTCTCTTTTTAGAAGATGTAGGGGAGCATGAGTATTCGATTGACAGAATGATGAGGATCTTGAAGAGGAAGGGAAAATTGAACAAATTGAAGGGCTTAATTGTTG
>DATJDT010000543.1:0-11235 GCA_035497275.1 Pedobacter sp. | reverse complement strand
GTAGAAGCTCAAAATGCAAGAGAAAGCCTTTACATTGTATCTCAGTTTGCAGGCAATTTTTTCGAAGATCAGCTTTGGAATACCTCTGAAGGGAAAGCAATTGGCTTGAGCTATTTCAAAGAGCGTGGGTTTAGAGAAGACATAATCAAGAAATTTAATTTAGGCTATTCGCCTGATGTTTGGGATGCACTAACGCAGGATGCAGTTAAAAATAAACATGCTGAAGAGTACCTTGAAAAAACAGGCTTAGCCATTAGAAATGATAAAGGTAAACTCTATGATCGCTTTCGTGGGCGGGTGATGTTCCCGATCCATAACTTTACTGGACGTATTATAGGATTTGGTGGTAGAACCTTAAAAACTGATAAAAATGTTCCGAAATATGTGAATTCACCCGAAAGTGATATTTACCATAAATCGAATGTTTTATATGGATTGTTCCACGCAAAAAAGGCTATCCGCGATACTGATAACTGCTATTTAGTTGAGGGTTATGCTGATGTTCTTGCGGTTCATCAGGCATATATCGAGAATGTTGTTGCGTCTTCAGGAACATCCTTAACTATTGAACAAATAAGATTAATTGGCCGATTTACACAAAACGTAACTATTTTATACGATGGAGATGCGGCTGGGATAAAGGCTTCTTTGAGAGGCCTGGATATGATTTTAGAAGAGGGACTTAATGTAAAAGTAGTTTCTTTTCCTACCGGCGATGATCCCGATTCGTATATGCATAAAGTTGGGGCTGGTGCATTTAAAAGCTATATTGAAGATAATAGACAAGATTTTATCTTATATAAAGCCAATATATTATTAGCAGAGGCGGGGAAAGACCCAATTAAACGTGCTGGTATCATTAGGGATATCGTGGAAAGTATCGCTAAAATTCCTGATAATATTAAGGCCTCTGTTTTTATTAGAGAATGTAGTCGTTTGTTGGAGGTTGAAGAAAGGATCTTACTTTCGGAGCTAAATACCATGCGTGCGGCTAAGCTTAAGAAAAGCTCTACCATTTCGGCCCGTCAGCCTCAACACCCAGATTTACCTCCAGATAATCTCTTTGCTGATGATGAGGCAGTTGTTGCTATTGAAACTGCTCCTGATGATGAATTGCAAGAGCAGGAGATCGTACGGTTATTATTGGCATTTGGACATGAGTTAGTAAGCTGGGATAAGATTGATAATATGTATATAGGTTCGTTTATCATGCAAAACCTCACGGATGTGACATTCGAAAATACACTTTGCAAAAAGATAATTGATCACTATCGAATAGAGATTGAAAATGGGCAATTGCCAACAGCTAACCATTTTATTAAAAGTGAAGATCGCGCTATTGCTGATTTAGCGATTACACTTTCGACTTCTCCCTATACTTTAAGTGAAAATTGGTATAATAAGCATAATATCTATGTACGTGATGAAACAGTAAATTTGAAAGCGACTATACTTGGTGGTTTATATCATTTAAAAAAGCGTAAAGTAGATCGGATTTTATTAGATTTATTGAAGGAAATCAAATCAGAAACTGACGCAACAAATCAAGAGATCTTGATGCAGCGATATGCCTTTATAAAGAATGTAGAAAAGGAGATTTCTAAGTTTTTAGGTTCGGTGATTGTAAAGTAGATTAGAGGTTATAATTTCCTTTTGGATGAAGAAATTAAAGTAAGTATGGCGCAGCATAACGATTTGGGGAGGCATGGGGAGAGATTAGCTGCAGCGTTTCTGATAGAAAAAGGATTTGAGATTTTAGATGAAAACTGGGTATATGGGCGTGCCGAGATAGATTTAATTGTGTACGTAAATCGCATCATTGTATTTGTTGAAGTAAAAACCCGGAGTTCAACTGGTTTTGGCTTACCAGAAGATTTTGTTAATTATAGTAAGCAACAACATATGGCGAATGCAGCCGATGCTTATATCGAAATTATGAACCATGAAGGTGAAGTTCGGTTCGATATTATTTCCATACTTTTTAAGAAAAATAATAATTATACCATAAATCATATTGAAGATGCATTTTGGCCAACATAAAAAAATAAAGCTTATCATAATTGGCTTGTCTCTATTGCTGCTACATGCATGTAAAAATAACGTGCCGGTTAGCATCAGTTTTAAATCGCCAGATCAAGGGCAGATTGTTAAACATGGCGAGGAAGTTAAAATCCAAATGGATGTTCCAAAGGAGGTTTCCTTAAAGTCGATCCAGTATTTGGTAGATGGCAAGGTCGTTGCGGGTAATCAAAAGCATGAGCCGTTTAAATTGGCTACAAAAGACCTGAAACTTGGTTACAGGATGATTACGGCAATTGTAGCCTATGATGATCAAATAGATACGTTGAATATCAATGTTGTTATAAAGTCTGATATTAAGCCACGTGAGCTAACTTATAAAGTTGCTAAGGTATTTCCACACGATACAAGCGCCTATACAGAAGGCTTGGCTTATGTGGATGGAAAACTTTTAGAAAGCACTGGAAACTATGGTGAATCCATGCTTAAGTGGGTAGATATCAATTCGGGGAAAGCACTGCAGCAGGTGGCAATCGAACCAAAGTATTTTGGTGAAGGAAGTTTAAAGATTGGAGATAGGATTATTATGCTGACCTACAGAGAAAAAATTGGTTTTGTTTTCGATGCTAAAACCCTCAAGAAGTTAGACACATTTTCTTATCAAAATAGTGAAGAAGGTTGGGGCTTAGCCTTTGACGGTAAGAATATATTGAGGACCGATGGAACTAATCGGATTTGGCTGATGAACAAAGACACTTATAAAGACGAAAGCTATCTAGAAGTTTATGATGACGCAGGTGAAGTGAAAAACCTCAATGAAATTGAATATATCAACGGAAAAATTTATGCAAATGTTTACTCAACGAGTAAAATTGTTATCATCAATCCCTCTTCCGGAAAAATTGAGGCAAGCATTGACCTATCCAACCTTGTTCTTAAGAATTTCTTCAAAGCTGATGAAGCAGCGGAAAATGTACTGAATGGCATTGCATGGGATGCTGCAAATAAGCGTCTCTTTGTAACTGGAAAGAAATGGCCAAAACTTTATCAAATTGAGTTAGCGGGATATTAAAACTACTTTTTCGGCCCCGCTAAATATCCATTGTAACTGATGCTTTGTTTGTTATTGCTGCTTACAACCAAAGAGGCATAGCCGTTTTCGGAAATTGTAAAGCTCATTCTTACACTTTCTCTGGTGTCTTTTGGATTAATGTTAATTTGCCAGCCTCCTTTTTTTCTAGCCGTACTCTCAAATGAAAATTTGGTAGAGGTAAATTTAAAACCGTTATCATCTCTGTTCATTGGCGCGCTAAAAGCTCTTCCATAATAAGGTAAGTATGAAATTAAGCTATCTGGTGTTATACGAACATCATAATTGCTTCCAGTTAAATTTATAGTGCCCCCGCCACTTGCACCAGGCATTCTGCTTAAAACACTGTTAATCTCGTTGCTATTCATGGGCATTGCCGTTGAAGCAACAAAGACGAACTGCTTTGCCTCAACAATTCTTTTGGTAGTTGCTGGATCGGTTTGAGCACTTGCACCTAGTGTAAATAACGATAAACTAAATAGGGCTATTTTTTTTAGAAGTTTCATATCATTGGTTATTAAGGATTACAATAATAAACGTAATTATTGAGCATCACTGCATGCTTTTTTTAATGATGAAGTTTTTTGCTAAAATCCATAAAATGAATGCAATTTATCTTAAAACATTTAGATCTTAAGAAAGTTTTGATATGCACTACTATCAAACGACTGCAGAGGATCATACTTGCTCTGCAGTCGGCCGTGTTTTTTTACGATACTGTCGCTGTTAAAGTATTACCAGATACTGATAAAGTGTAAACTTTTAACGCCGCGGTGGTTCCACCATCATTTGGTTGTTTAAGTATTGCACCTGCAGCTGAATATTGAGAGCTATGTAAAGAACATTGAATAAGATTACTTGCAGCAACCCAATTTAAGGTACCACCTTGGTGTGGACAAGTTGCTTGTGTTGCCGTAAAAGAGGATGGTGAATTTCCAGCGGCCAAACGCACAAACAGTACCCCACTTATGGCGGTAAATGCTCCGACAGTTAAAAGCTGAGATCCTAAATCTACATTAACTTTTGAACCACCACCACCTCCGCCACCTCCGCCTCCGCCACCACCAGGTGCTGGATCATCTGATTTGCTTCCTCCACAGCCAGACATGCAACTGCCTGTACACACTAGCGCTATCCCTAGCCCTAATGATTTGATAAATTCGTTACGTTCCATAATTTAAAGTTTTAGTAAATGGTTGATTTTGTTTCTGGGTTTTTATTTTTCGACTTAAAAAGGCTAAAGTTTCTTGAAATGGTGAAGCCGAAACGAACCCCTCCATCTTTCCAAGATTTTTTGGTGCTAGGAATAAAACTATTTTCAGTGATATATTCTGAGTTCATAAAATTGAGCGAGAATATGTGTCCGCCCGTCTCAATTTCGAGTCCAACACCCAATGGATTATATAATACGTCGGTAAGTTCATTTCTAGATAGTTCGTTTACCAGCGTATACTCCGCTACAAACGACAGACGTTTATTTAACTTTATTCGTCCCGCAAAACCTAGGCTAAGTAGATTTTCCGGGTCTGCAGGTCCCAGTGTTTTTGAACGGATTAACAATGCTGGCATAACCTGTAACGAAAGGCTCGATGAAAATTTTCTTGAAAGTATTGGTTGAATCAAATAGGTTAAGCGATCACTATAATTAATAAATTCATTTGCTGCAAAAGGTTCTCTAGCTACTAGACCTAGTTGAGCAAAAAGTGTTAAATTAATGGGCATACCATCTGTTTTCTGTTGGAGTAATTTCTGCTTCACTAAAAAATTAAACAGTTCATCATGCTTGCTCCTGCCAATGCCAATGGTTAATTTATCTGTAACACCGTAATCTAATCCAATAAATAAATCAGTGGCTACATCTAATCCATAGAGTGTATGAGCATTCCCAAATTCACCTCCTATATCACCAAAATGATGTCTTATTCTAAGGTCTAGATCGTGCTTCTTTTGTGTTTCAGTAGAATTGGATAAAACAATGTGGGTTGACTTAAAGGTTGCTTCTACTTTGTTGAATTTTTGGCCGACACTCAGTGTATTTAGCAGTGAATCAGTCTCTTGTGCGCTGGCTCTCATTGCCAATAGGGCACAGAGGAGCAATAGGAAAATAAATGCCTTGGTTCTATTCATGATCGTTTAGTTAAAGAGAGTTTAAATTGCCTTGTATTTTTACTTGGATTATTTCTGCGATTTTGGTGAACATTAAACTGGGAATTTTTATTTGATGTGCCGCACAGGCTACGTTGAAAGTTGCGTTTAGACTCGCCGTTTTATTTTTGATCGTAATTTTTCCGTTTATCGTCCTCGCTTGATCAACTCCATGAACGGTTAGCGTACCTTTTGCAGTTACATTATATTCGCCATCTTTTGTCCAATCTATTTTTGGATCAATAATACCTTTAAACTTAGCGTAGGGATATTTGTCACTTTCCATGTAATTCTCATTAAAGTGCTCTTGCATCAATTTTTTATCAAACTCGAAACTTTTAATAGCCACTTGAATGCTGAGTTCTTGCTTTTGAACCAATAATACCGCTACACCAGTATTGCTTACTGCTTTAATGTCCTCAATTGGTGTGGACGAAAAGATATTGAACTTGATATTTTTGCCCGTATAAGTTTGCGCCCCAACCTGTAAAGATGAGCTAAGGCCTAACAACAGCACTAAAAGTAGCCTAGTATTTTTTAGTAAGTTCATAATTTAGTTTTAAAGAAATTCCGCTCGATTTTAAAGGCACATTTCCTTCGCCAATCCCACCCAATGGGATTTTAACATAAGGCTCTAAGCCTAGGGCAAATTTTTTGTTCCGTAGTTTAATATTATAGGTAGCTGATAGATCGATAACACTTAGGTAATGTTGATTCGCATTTTTTTCTTCTACAAATCGATCTTTCCTGCCCGATGCAGCTGTATAAATAAATCTATAATTTTCTTTAAGCATGATATAGCTCGAAAGGCCAGCGTTTAGATGGATGCTGTTTTTTGGATTGTCTATTAAGAAATAAGATGCTCGCAAAGGAATTTCAAGTACTTTACATGCAGCGTCAATACCTGCTATCGTATTTACAATGTTTGGATTATTAAAAGTATAGTCATAAGCTTTGGCTTCGTAGTTTTTAGTGCCATAATTTAAGCCAGTTTGTACACTTAGCTTTTTTGTCAACCCAATACTCACTCCCAATCCAAGCGCCATCCCACTTTTACCGCCAATTGCATTTTCGGTAGAGTTAAAATCTGGACCAATCATAAAAGCTAGACTAATTGGAAGTTTTGTTTTTAGTCTTCCTGATATTTTAGGGTTAGTCTCTTCTTTTACCGGTGGTTCTGTTGAATTTTGTGAATCGATAATTGTATTATTTTGAATCGGTGCTAAATTTTGAACTACCGTAGGATTGCTATTGGTCATGATACCTTGCTCAATAACAGGATTAGAGGTACCTCGGATAATTTGGGTACTATCTGTTATTGATAATTTATTTACAGCTAACTGTACTTTTTGTTTGCTAAAGATTGTCTGACCGGATGCTTCGTTTTCGGTAAAATTCTTCCTGATTTTTGAAGCTGGACTAGTTGCATCAAGTTTATCATCTGTAGCTTTTTTTAGGGCATGTATCGGGCTATTCGGTAGTTTATTGCCTTTCGTAAAATATAACCCAATGCCAAAAGAAAGGAATAATAAAATGATACTTGCATTTCGGTAAAAGACAAATCGATCCCTTCTACGGAGCTTTTTCTCCATCTTAAGCCACGACTCCTCTTCATATTCAAGATAATTAGCAGTTATCTTATTTTTGAAGATCTGATCAAAATCTTTGTCGTTCAACTCTTCCATTTTAATAATTGACGTCGTGGTTAACGACCATTTTACTTTCAGTTAGCATCTTTTTCAGATTCTCTCTGGCTTTAAATAAATTTGATTTTGAAGTGCCTACAGAAATATGCAGCATTGCGGCAATTTCTTCATGATTGTACCCATCTATTGCAAATAGGTTAAATACAGTTCGATAAGCGTAAGAGAGCTTTTGTACCAATTTAATTAAGTCTTCATAATTGATATTGGAAAGAATATTTTCTCTGTCTTCAACTTCCTGTTTTTCGTTCAACTCTTCCATTTCTATTTGTTTAATACGTTTCCGATATTGATCAATAGCCGTATTAATCATAATGGTACTTAACCAACTGTTAAATGACTGCTCAATTTGATATTTTGAGATGTTCATGAAGACCTTCATAAAACCATCATTAACAATTTCTACGGCTTCATCTTTATCTTTTGCATACCTCAAGCAAATCCGTAAGGCATAGCCATAATAAAGCTTATAAAGCTCTTTTTGGCTTATCCTGTCGTTCTTTACGCAGCCTTGGATTAAGTTTGAGGTTAGCAAAATTCTATAATGAGTTTGTTTTATAAGTAGGTACGGTAATTCATGGCAAGCGGTTGCCTATACCTTAAGAAATTTACTCAAAAGAATTTAAATATTGAAAAAGAATAAAGGGTAAGTGTAATTACTTCCAGCGCTTATACTGGTTAATTAAACCGTTGGTTGATGAATCATGAGAATTGATCTGTTCATTGGTAGTTAACTCAGGTTGTATTTTTTGGGCCAATTGTTTTCCCAGCTCTACTCCCCATTGATCGAAACTAAAGATGTTCCAAATGATACCCTGAACAAAGATTTTATGCTCGTACATTGCAATCAAACTTCCTAAGCTAAATGGAGTAACTTTTTTTAATAAGATAGAATTTGTTGGCCTATTGCCATCAAAAACCTTAAATGGAGCAAGCTCTGCTATTTGGCTTTCAGACTTTCCTGACTCTTTTAATTCCTTTTTCACCGCCTCTTCACTTTTTCCATTCATTAATGCTTCTGTTTGGGCAAAAAAGTTTGATAATAAAATAGGATGATGATTACCTAAAGGATTTAAACTTTGTGCAGGAGCGATAAAATCACAAGGGATCAAGCGTGTACCCTGATGAATTAATTGATAAAATGCATGTTGACCATTTGTGCCAGGTTCGCCCCAAATAATTGGACCTGTTTCGTAATCAACCGCTTTACCGTTTCTATCTACATGCTTACCATTGCTTTCCATATCTCCCTGTTGAAAATAAGCAGCAAAACGATGCATATACTGATCATAAGGTAAAATTGCCTGCGTTTCGGCATTGAAAAAATTAATATACCAAATGCCTACAAGGCCTAAAATAACAGGAATGTTTTCTTCAAATGCCGACTTTTCAAAATGTTGGTCAGTAGCATGAGCTCCAGCCAATAATTGTTTAAAATTGTTGAAGCCTATGCCTAGCGAAATCGACAAGCCAATTGCACTCCATAGAGAATAGCGACCGCCAACCCAGTCCCAAAATTCGAACATGTTTTCGGTGTCTATGCCGAAAGCGGCTACATCTTTTGCATTGGTAGACAATGCTGCGAAATGTTTTGCGATATCTTCAACTTGAGCGCCACTATCTAGGAACCATGCTCTGGCACTATGTGCGTTAGTCATGGTTTCTTGCGTAGTAAAGGTTTTTGAGGCTACTAAAAATAAAGTTGTTTCTGGATTTACAAGTTTTAAAGCCTCCGCCAAATGGGTGCCATCTATATTAGAAACAAAATGTAAGTTTAAATGGGTTTTGTAGGCTTTTAACGCTTCTGTTACCATTACTGGCCCTAAATCAGATCCCCCAATACCAATATTTACAATGTCAGTAATAGCCTTGCCAGTATACCCCTTCCAGGTACCAGAAATAATAGCGTCGCTAAATTTTTCCATTTTAGTTAAAACAGCATTTACCTCTGGCATCACATCTTTGCCTTCCACCAAAATCGGCGTATTACTTTGATTTCTTAAAGCTACGTGCAAAACTTCTCGACCTTCTGTTTGATTAATTTTATCACCCTTAAACATCGCTTTAATTGCCTCATCCAGTTTACATTCTTTTGCCAATTGAACTAAAAGGGCTAATGTAGTGTCATTAATTCTATTCTTCGAAAAATCAAATAGGATGTCTTCAAACAAAATAGAAAACTTCTGAAAGCGATCAGGGTCTTCACTAAACAATTGTTTAAGATCTGTTTCGCTCATAGAGATGAAATGATCAGTTAGATATTTATAAGCTGCAGTTGTTGTGAAGTCTATTTTAGGAAGCATAAAAGAATGATTTAGGGTAAAAATAGGAAATTAAACTAAATAAGTAAATTTCATTATCTTGCCTTAAAAAGCTAGACTAAATGAAAAGACTTTTACTCACTACGGCTCTTATCGCTCCATTGTTTTTATTTGGACAAAAAGTTGCACTAAAAACTGAGGCGGCGAAACGTGCAGATGCCTTAACTGAAAAGGTAATTGCTTGGCGTCGTGATTTCCACGAGCACCCTGAATTAGGGAATTTAGAAACACGTACAGCAGGTATCATCGCCGATCACCTTAAAAAATTAGGGATTGAAGTGAAAACAGGTGTTGCGAAAACAGGAGTAGTAGGTGTTTTGGTAGGAGGAAAGCCTGGTCCGGTTGTAGCTTTAAGAGCTGATATGGATGGCTTGCCCGTAACAGAACGTGTACCCTTGCCCTTTGCATCGAAAGTTAAAACTACTTATAATGGGCAGGAAGTTGGTGTTATGCATGCCTGTGGTCACGATTCGCATGTTGCTATGTTAATGGGCGTAGCGGAAGTATTGGCAGGAATGAAAAAAGATTTAGCAGGTACAGTTAAATTCATTTTTCAGCCTGCAGAAGAGGGAGTTCCTGTTGGTGAAGAAGGCGGTGCGGAGCTGATGGTAAAAGAAGGGGTTTTAGAAAATCCAAAAGTGGAAGTTATTTTTGGCTTGCATGTCAATTCGCAAACACCAGTAGGAGATATTGGCTATCGTCCAGGTGGAACAATGGCGGCTGTTAATGATATGAAGATTACCGTTTCTGGGCGGCAAGCACATGGTGCATACCCATGGAGTAGCATAGATCCAGTTGTTGTAGCTGCCCAAATCGTAACTAGCCTTCAAACAATTGTAAGCAGAAATTTGAATATTACCGAAAATCCGGGAGTGGTAACAATCGGCTCGATACAGGGTGGTGTTCGCTCTAATATCATTCCAGAAAAAGTAGAAATGCTTGGTACAGTAAGGAACTTTAGTGCCGCGGATGAGAAAATGTTTATTGAGAGAATTAAAACGATTGTAACAAAAACAGCAGAAGCCGGGGGGGCGAAAGCTGAGGTGTTGATCCCTTATAGCTCACACTATCCGGTAACTTTTAATGATATTGCTTTAACGGAGAAAATGTTGCCTAGCTTACAATCTACAGCCGGTACAGCAAACGTAAAATTAAAACCACTAGTGACGGGTGCTGAAGACTTCTCATTTTATCAAGAAAAGGTGCCGGGCTTATTTTTCTTTTTAGGTGCAATGCCAAAGGGTAATGATCCTTTGAAAACCGCTTCTCATCATACCCCAGACTTTTTCTTAGACGAAAGTTGCTTTAATCTTGGGGTGAAAGCAATGATTAACCTAACTTTAGATTATATGTCGATGAAGAAGTGATGAGCAAAACCAATTCTCTATATTTGTAACATGACTAAAGAAAATTTAGAAGATTTAAGGGACAGAATAACGTCGCTGAGGAGGTATCTTTGACGTCGATGAATTACTATATCAAATTGGTGAAGAGCAGAAATCAACGTTAGATCCCAATTTTTGGGATAATCCTAAAAAAGCCGAAAGCATATTGGCTGCCATCAGCAGTAAAAAAAAGTGGACAGATGGTTTCTCAAAGGCAAATGGTGCCGTTGAAGATACGGCTGTGCTATATGATTTTTTTCAGGCAGGTGATGCAAGTGAAACTGAAGTTGATGAGCAATATGCAATTGCGGTGAAAGAGGTTGAAGATCTTGAGCTCAAGAATATGCTCAAAACTAAAGAAGACCAATTGGATGCGGTTATGCAGATTACTGCCGGTGCAGGAGGCACGGAAAGTTGCGATTGGGCTTATATGTTAATGCGAATGTATTTAATGTGGGCTGAGAAGAATGGTTATAAAGTAACGGAACAAGATTATGCAGAAGGTGAGGTTGCAGGGATTAAGTCGGTAACTATTCAAATTGCTGGTGAATTTGCTTACGGTTATCTTAAGG
>DATJDT010000542.1:0-2462 GCA_035497275.1 Pedobacter sp. | reverse complement strand
CATCTATATTGAGCGAATTGAAGAAGCCTTGTCCACCGAACCACAGGTAATTGCCGCTGGTTGTCCTTTTTGTATGACCATGTTAAGCGATGGTGTAAAACTAAAAGACAAAGAGCAAGAAGTAAAAGTATTGGACATCGCAGAGATTACCGCAAGAGCTAACGGACTATAGCGTCTCTTCTTCCAATAATTTCTTCCAAGGCACCATCCCATAGTTCAATGCGCTTTTGTAGTGACTCAAGCGTAGCTTGCGTAGCCTCTTCCCAAAGTTGTTCATTTTCTTCACAAAGATTTGCAGTCATTTCTAATGCAAGATGGCTATGATGATCGCCATCTACTTCGATATGCCTTTCTAAATAATATTTAAAAATAGATACACTTTTGGGAAATTGTTCGTAAACATCATTTACAATAGAAATGAACATGCTAGGAATGAGGTCCTCTCTACCAAATGTAAAGACCGCAGATTGCAAATAACTCTTCTTACTTTCAATGGTTTTAAAAGTGTATGCAACAAAATTACGTGCTGCTTGCGGCATTTCGGCCTTTAAAAATGCCGATTGCAAATCGCCTGTACGTTTTAATGAAGATAAAAATGTGGCAATCGAAGAAGTATCTGCTCCACATTGCGTCATTGCGTCGATATAAATTTCGAAATGACTTTTACGGACGCCAAAGCTATCAACATCAGATTCTTCGCCAGCCACAATTTCATTGATTAGATAACGCGTATCTCCAGAGCCTACTGGGAACCATGGAACGGTCGTACAAGTAAGATTGTTTTGCAGCGATTTCAACAAAGACATAAAGTCCCATACAGCATAGACATGGTATTGCATGAAAATCTTAAGATCCTCTACATCTTTAATTTCAGCATATAATCTATGGTCAATAATTTGTTGCCTTAACGGCTCTATTAAGCTTTGAATTCGGTTTAAATTTACGCTCATCTTTATCAATCTGCGCGCAAAGATATCCTATAAAGTTAAAAGTGGATTAAATTTTTAACTATTTTCTTGCCAAGCTCGTATTAACTTGCTTAAACTGTTCGGCTAGGTTATTCAATATATATTGATCGATTTCCTTCAATGGAATAACCATTTCCATAGCCATCGAATCTATATCTCCTTTACGATCATTGTGGGTTTGTACAATCACATCATCGCTATTGGTATATAAATGTAGTTCTCCACGTTTATCAGTACCATAATATTCCATCGTTTTAAACCGCGACAAGTTGAAGGAGAAAAACTCTGTCTTTCCGTTGGTATAAACCTTTTTGTATTTACAGAAACCGGTGTTGGTAACATTAAATTCATAGCGCTTTAATACACCCCCATCTACCGTAAAATCATAATATTTGGTTAAAGTATTTTGGATACTTTCCGTGTTTTCTTCTACGCTCTGGAAACCAGCGCAAACTAAAAAAACTAAACAAATAGAAAAGAAAACCGACTTTTTTAAGGATAGTGTAAACTTTTGCATGATTTACAAGTTTAAGTAAATGTAAATTAAATAAATTGATAAATTTGAATATGATTTTTTCTCCACAATCTAAAATTTGGATTTACCAAAGCAACCGTGCTTTTTCGCCTGAAGAGGTAAATGCTATCCAGCAAAAATTAGCTGAATTTACTGCACAATGGAAAGCGCATGGACATCAATTAAAAGCAAAGGCAGAAATTCGTTATAATTTTTTTATCGTGTTAATCGTTGATCAAGATTCGGCAAATGCCACAGGCTGTTCGATCGATTCATCGGTAAGGGTAATCAAAGAGATTGAACAAACCTATGGTGTTGATCTATTCGATCGTTTCAATATGGCGTATAAAATCGATGACGAAGTTTATGTGAACTCGAAAGAAGATTTTGAAACCTTGATTACCATTAAAAAAATCACTCCTGATACCATGGTATTCAATAACCTGGTTCAAACGCTAGCAGAATACGAAACTAAATGGGAAGTTCCATTAGCAGAGAGCTGGCATAACATGATATTTGCAGAACAATTAAATTGTTAGTTTGTTAGTGTGTTAGTTATTAGTTTTTAGGCTAGCTCCATAAGCGAATTGCCTAAACAATCATAACCCAACAACTAAACAACTATTTATGGCGCGCTGGCTCAAAATTTCACTTCGTATCGTTGCTGTATTTTTCATCTTAGTTGTACTTGTTTGGCTTGGCGCAGCCTATTACATCAACCATCACAATAAAGCTATTTTAAATACCATCCTTAAGCAACTCAATGCCAATGTGAATGGCAAAATTGAGGTAGCTAAAATGGAGACTACCCTACTCAAAGGTTTCCCTGGAGTGTCAGTTTCCTTAAAAAAAGTAGTGTTGAGAGATAGTTTATGGAAGCAACATCAAAACGATTTGCTAAATGCTGCCGACATCGATGTTTCACTCAACATCTTCTCGCTTATTGCTGGCAGCATAAATATCAATAAGATAGGTATCAA
>DATJDT010000541.1:0-8503 GCA_035497275.1 Pedobacter sp. | reverse complement strand
CAAAGATTGCTTTTTATAATATTGACCCTACTTTTTACAACAGATCAGGAACCTCTACTTTACCTGCTAGTTTAAGGAATAATAAGGCCGAGTTGTCTAATCACTACGTTAGGGAGATTATTGAGCAAGAGGTATTTCCTTATAAGGAGACAAGTACCGGCCAGTCTGTTTTGCTTCCTACTTTAGATGTCGCTTATTATCCGAATATCAGGGGGCCTTACAATTATACGCCTAATGGATTTAGTTCAAATGGGACGTTGCTTAACCCGAGGAACCGTTGGGGTGGTTTAATGAGGAAGATTGATGTAAATGATTTTGAGTCTCAGAATATTGAATATATTGAGTTGTGGGTGATGGATCCATTTATGTATAAGACAGCTTCGGCAGGTGGGGATTTATATTTCAACATTGGAAATCTTTCCGAAGACATCTTGAAAGATGGAAGAAAATCGCTCGAAAATGCGCTTCCTTCAACTGAAGATCCTACAAAATACGACGAAACAAATTGGGGAAGAGTAGCAAAATTACAACCCGTTATACAGGCTTTTGATAATGAACCAACTGCTCGTAAAGCGCAAGATGTAGGTTTGGATGGGATGTCTAATGCGAATGAGAAAATAAAATTTAATGCTTTAATCAATCAAATTAAAGCCCAACTTAATCCAGATGTGGCACTTGCCTTTGAGAATGATCCTTCCTCCGATGATTACACTTACTTTAGGGGAAATAGTTTGGATCAAATCAATGCTGGTATCTTAAAGCGTTATATGAATTATAACGGACCAGAGGGAAATTCTAAAACATCCAAGCAATCTTTGGATGAGCTAGGTTTAGAAAATTCTGCATCTACTTCTTTGCCCGATGGTGAAGATGTGAATAGGGATAATAATATGACCCAGTCTGACGAGTATTTTCAATATAAGATCTCCATGCGCCCGGGTGATTTAGCGGTAGGGCAAAATTTCGTGACGGACAAGGTTGTTTCACAGGTTAAGCTGGCTAATGGGCAAACAAAGAGTGCAACATGGTATCAGATTCGTATTCCTTTAGCGCAGTATCAACAAAAAGTTGGCGGCATCCAGGACTTTAAATCGATCCGTTTCTTTAGGATGTTCTTAACCAATTTTGCGGATACAACGGTATTGCGATTTGCTAAGATACAGTTAGTTAGAGGTGAATGGCGGAGATATAATACAAAGAATGAAAGCCCTCAAGTAATTGTAGATCCCTCGCTTTTGCCAGCTTCTCCAGATAACTCTACCATTGAAGTTGCAACGGTAAATATTGAGGAAAATGGGAAAAGAGCCCCAATCCCTTATGTGGTGCCTCCTGGGATACTAAGGGAGCTTGATTTTAGTAATTTCAGGGGCGATACGCGTCAGAATGAACAATCTTTATCGGTTGTTGTTAAAAATTTGAAGGATGGCTATGGTCGTGCCGCTTTTAAAACAGCAATTAATGATTTTAGATCATATAAACATCTCGAAATGTATGTGCATTTAGAAGGCATAGGAGGTGATGATTTAAGAGATGGCGAGTTGGCCGCGTTCTTAAGGATTGGAACGGATAACCAGGATAATTACTATGAGTATAATATGCCTTTAAAAGTAACTATTCCGGGTACCGCAGATCCTTATGCAATTTGGCCAGACCAAAATAAAATGGATATCCAGCTCGAATTGTTCCAAAAAGCAAAAGTAGCCAGAAATAATGCCCGTACGAGTACTGGACTGCCATGGCCAATCAACGTTCCTTTTAATTATAGTGATGGCAAGAATACGATCATCGTAAAGGGCCAACCCGATATGAGTAAGGTTAGGGTATATATGCTAGGCTTGAAAAATCCATTGCGGAATGCTGCCTCTCCGGCTGGCGATGATGGTTTAGAAAAAAGAGCTGAGGCATGGTTTAATGAGTTGAGGTTGACCGAGTTTGATGAGCGAGGAGGTTGGGCCGCTACTGCAAGAATGAATGCGAAGTTGGCAGACTTTGCCGACCTAAATATATCCGGGAGCAAATCGACTATTGGATTTGGTTCTTTGGAGAAGAAGGTTAGCGAGCGTAATAGGGCAGATAATACCTTTTTTGATGTTTCTTCAAGTTTTGAATTAGGAAAGTTCTTGCCACAAAAGTCGGGCGTTAAGATCCCAATGTATGTTAGTTATTCAACACAGGTGCTTACCCCTCAGTTTGATCCCCGCACGCCGGATGTTGAGCTTAAACAAGCATTGGACGGATCAAACAAAGCACAAAGAGATTCAATCCTAAACTTTGCACAAGATTATACAACACGAAGCAGTATAAACTTTACCAATGTTCGTAAGGAAAGGGCAATTACCGACACCAAGTTTAGGCTTTGGGATATCGAGAACTTCAATGTTTCTTATGCGCAAACGAAATTTGCCCACCGTGATTTTATCAATGAAAACAGCCTACAAGAAACTTATAGGGCTTCGTTGGCCTATAACTATACTGGCACCCCGAAAAATTATCAGCCATTTGATAAGCTCATCAAATCTAATGCCCTTAAACTGTTAAAAGATTTCAATTTTAGCCTATTGCCAAGCTCTATTAATTTTAGGCTGGACATGGATCGCTTTTATTCAGAAAATACCTTGAGAGATAATGATCCTAATAATTTTTTACCAATTAATACAACCTTTAACAAGAATTTCTTGATATCGAGAATTTATGGTATCGCATGGAATTTAACTAATTCATTAAGTCTTGATTTTGATGCAACGAATTATTCTATCATTGATGAACCTGAGGGAAGGATTGATGGGTTAAAACGAGATACTTTATGGCAGAATTTGAAACGCTTGGGACGTAATACAGATTATAGCCATAATGTGAACTTAACCTATAAGGTTCCTATTGATAAAATTCCCGGATTGGATTGGGTTTCTGTATCTACAACATATGGGTCGACATTTAATTGGCAAACCGAACCCTTATCTACTTTACGCGATCCAAATATTAATTTGGGAAATACCATTCAAAATTCGCGTATTGTACAAGTTAATCCAGTATTAAACTTAATTGGCTTATATAATAAGTTTGGTTTTGTGAGGAAGAGCCTTAATGCAAGTGATTCCGTTACGCGTTTTTCGGACGTGTTGGTTGGTTTGTTAACCAGCGTTAAAAATGTTAAGGTTTCCTTTTTGCAGAATAAAGGCACGTTTTTACCAGGCTACTTACCTAAAACTAAGTTTTTCGGAATTGATGATGTTACAGGCGCACCAGGTTGGGGCTTTGTTTTTGGTGATCAAAGTGATCTGAGAGCAAGGGCATTGGCAAATGGATGGCTAACTACTGATGAGCTGCAAACGCAACTGTATATCAATACCCTTAGAGAGGATCTTCAAATTACCAGTACCATTGAACCAATACGAGATCTTAGGGTAACTTTGAGTGCAGCGAGGAGCCGTAATTTAAACTACTCTACTAACTTCAAATACGACAATAGCATCAGCAATTTTAGAAATTTGAGCCCTACTACAACCGGAGATTATAGTGTTTCATTTATTACCTTACGTACTGCATTTGTTGATAAGAATGGGAGCACAGTTTCCAAGTTGTTTAATCAGTTTATGAGCAATAGACAGACAATTTCAAATAGATGGGGCGCATTGAATCCAAATTCGAACGGGGTGATCAATGGTTTTGCACAGGGTTATAATAAAGACGCACAAGATGTTGTGGTTTCCGCGTTTATCGCAGCCTATACTGGTAGAGATGCAAGTTCATCGAGCTTAAGCAGCCTGCCAAAAATACCCCTCCCAAATTGGCAGGTTACTTATGAAGGTTTAACTAAAATCCCTTATATCTCGGAGCGGTTTTCGTCATTTAGTGTAAAACATAACTATAGCTCTTTGTATAGTGTAAATGGCTTTAATAGCTTATTGAAATATCAAGAAACGAATGGTTTTGTGAGTAGTACAGATGTGAATGATAATTTTTTACCTGAATATCAGTTTGCGCAAGTTAGCATCTCTGAACGTTTTTCGCCTTTAATTGGAGTTGACACAAGGTTAAAGAATAATGTAAACGCTAGCTTTGAAGTTCACCGCACACGTTTATTAGCCCTAAGTTTAGCGAATAGCCAGTTAGCGCAGATGTCGGAGAATAACCTGGTATTTAAAATCGGATACCGCACCGCAAAATTTAGGTTCCCATTTGGTTGGTTTAGTGGACTAAGGTTGGATAATAACATGGATTTCAATGTGGATGTAACTGTAAGGGATAATAAAATAGTTATTTATAGAGCTGATGTGGTAGAAGCTGAAGTATCATCAGGATCGAAAAATATAACCCTAAGGCCAAGTATCGATTATGTGCTTAACCAAAGATTTAATCTAAAACTTTTTTATGATTCCAACATTACGAAACCATATACCTCGCAATCATTTAATACTTCATTTGCCAATTTTGGATTTAGTTTGAGGGTAACATTGAATTAATTTGAATAGTTAGTATATAGTACTTGGTGCCCTGATTGGGTTCTTATCGCAATAGCACTAAAACACTATTTCCAACTACTAAGGAAGATTGCTTCATTTACTTAATTCAGAAAAATTATTGTAAATTTGCCTAACAAGTCAAACATTTAAACAGATATGAATTTTCCATCAGAATTAAAATACACTAAAGACCACGAGTGGGTTAAAGTAGCAGGTAACGAAGCAACAATTGGCATTACAGATTTTGCTCAGCGCGAGCTAGGCGATATTGTTTATATTGATATCAATAGCGTTGGTACGGAAGTTGCAAAGGAAGAGGTTTTTGGTACTGTTGAAGCGGTTAAAACTGTTTCAGATTTATTTATGCCAGTAACAGCTACTGTTTCGGCGGTTAATGATGCCTTAAACAATAACCCAGAATTGGTAAATACTGATCCTTATGGTGATGGTTGGATGGTGAAAGTAACCTTATCTGATTCATCAGAAGTAGATAGCTTATTAAGCGCAGATGAATATAAAGCCTTAATAGGGGCATAAAATGAATAATTTAAAAGCACTAAAATACCAACGATGGGCTATTGTTTGGTCGGTTGTTATTTTAGTGCTTTGCAATATAGAGCTGCCAGAGCCGCAAAACACCCCCCAATTTTTTTTTAAAGGTTTTGATAAATTAGCTCATTTGGGCTTTTTTTATGTGCTAACCATTTTATTGTTCTACGGAAAGATTAATTATCAGCACAATTATAGTTTTAGATCGTTAACTATCTTTAAGATAATTTTGATATCAGCAATATTAGGAGGTGGGATAGAGCTTTTACAATTAAAGGTATTTACCTATCGATCGGCAGAATGGTGGGATTTTGGTTGTGACATGATTGGCGCCTTAATGGGTGTATTTAGTTATATTTTATTACATAGAGCAAATTACAATGAGCAAAAGGTTTAATTTATTAACTATTTTAATGCTTGTTATCTTACTGGTTGGATGCGGCATAGGTAAAAACGCATGCCATTGTCCAAAAGTGCCGGGTTCGACGTTTCAAGGCTAAAGAACCAGTATAATCAGCTAATTTGTAACGATAAAGTTAGTTGTATTTAAATTGTTACCCTTATTTTAACTTCCCTTAACAAACTTTTTGGCCTCACTTTAGTCTGATAGGGTAACTTTACAAAATTTTTAATTTATAAAATGAAGACATTAATACAAAAGGCAATACTTATTGCACTCTTATTCGTGAGTTATACGGTATCTGCCCAAACGAAAGCAGGTGTTGTAAGTGGAAGGGCATTAAATGGTAAAGATAAATCACCGCTTGATTATGCATCAGTTGCAGTGAAGAAACTATTTGGTGATTCGTCTGTTGCTGGAGTAGGAACAACTAATCAAACTGGGACCTTTTCAATTACAGGTTTGCCAGTAGGAAAATATAGATTATTTATCGCTTATTTAGGTTTAAAATCTGTGAATAAGGATTTTGAATTAACAGCAGCTGCGCCAGGGATTAATTTTGGCGACTTAAGTTTGGAAGATACTGGTGTAGATCTAAAAACCGTAGAGGTTAAAGGAGATATACCACCAGTAAAAGTTAAAAAGGATACTTTAGAATTTAATGCGGCCGCATTTAAAGTAAAAGAGAATGCTGTAGTAGAAGATGTATTAAAGAAATTGCCAGGTGTTGATGTTGCCAAAGATGGTAGCATTACAGCACAGGGTGAAAAAATCTCTAAGGTTAGAGTTGATGGCAAAGACTTTATGGGTAATGATCCATTATTAGCAACTAGAAATCTACCAGCCGACATGATTGATAAAATTCAAATTATCGATGATATGTCTGAGCAGTCTAAGTTTAGTGGCGTTGATGATGGGAATAGAGAGAAGATTATCAACATTACAACTCGTCAAGACAAGAAGAATGGATTTTTCGGTAACAGTACTTTGGGGTATGGAACCGATGATCGTTACGATGTGAATGTGAACGTGAACAAGTTCAAAAATGATGAACAAATGTCGGTAATCGGGCAGTTCAATAACGTAAACAAACAAAACTTCGGCGGAGGTGGCGGTGGCGGTGGTGGCCGTGGGATGAACTTTGGTGGCGGTGGACCTCAAAGAGGGATAACGACTACCAACATGGGTGGTTTTAATTATGCTGACGTATATAAAAATGGCACACAGTTTAATGCTAGTTATAATTTCAACAAAACCTCTTTATTTAACAAAGAAAATAGTTTTACTCAGAATTTATTAGGAAATAATACTACAACTAATAAAGAGACCTATGAGAATACAACCGACCGTATAAATCATAGATTGAACTTCACCTTGGATACTAAATTAGATTCGACTATTTCATTAAGATTACAACCAAACGTACAATTTAATGATGCTGAGACGAATAGCTTAACAAATTATGAACGAGTAGTTTTAGGTGGAACAACAATTGGTAAACAAGGTTATATTACAAACTCTTCATCTCCTTCAGTTAGCAACAATTTATTGCTTCGTAAGAAATTTCAACGTAGAGGTCGTACTTTATCATTAAATGTAAATACTAATATCAACAATAGTGATTCTGAAAACTATTTAGATAGAGTTGAGAATTTGAGCATTCCTGGTAACCCGGGCAGTGTTATTGTTGATAATCAGTTAAACGATCAAGGTACGA
This sequence comes from Pedobacter sp., assembly GCA_035497275.1. Taxonomy (GTDB): domain Bacteria; phylum Bacteroidota; class Bacteroidia; order Sphingobacteriales; family Sphingobacteriaceae; genus Pedobacter. Next base: position 1,374 of record DATJDT010000541.1, on the reverse strand, counting down.
AGTCAATTTCAAATACAACTAGATTGGTTTATACAGAGCCTTTATCTAAAACGTTAAGTTTAGAATTGAATTATCAAAATGGTTATTCATTTGATAACCAAGACAGGAAAGTTTATGATTATAATCCAGCTACTGGAAAATACGATGTGATAAACTCGTTATTCACGAATGATTTTGATAACACTACATTTACCAATAGCGTAGGATTTAGCTTTAACAAAAACGAGAAAAAATATAATTGGAATATGGGCCTTGCTGTTCAGAACACCGATCAGGAACGTTATAACGCTACGGATTACTCTTCTTTTAAACGTAACTTTATTAACCTAACGCCAAGCGCTCAGTTCAGATATAATTTTAGTCAGAGCAAACGTTTAAGAATTAACTATAATGGACGTACAGCACAGCCTTCCATCAGTCAGATAGCTCCTATATTCGACAACACAAACGCACAATCTTTCCCTATTGGAAATCCTGATCTTAAACCATCGTTTACCAATAGCCTGAGCGTATTTTACAATAACTTCAATTTTGCTAATTTCCGCTCTCTTTTTATAGGAGGATTTTTCTCGCAACAATTTAACGCATTTACAACCCAGTCTGCATTAATTACAGATACTTCGGATGATAATTATGGTAAAATAAGTCAGAAAAGCGTTAACGTTGATGGAAACTTCAACGCAAATATTTTTGGTAATATTAGTCAGCCAATTATAAAAGGTAACAAGCTATCATTCCAGATTGATTTAAGAGGGAGTTATGCAAAAGGTACAGGATATGTAAGTAATAATGCTGGTTTTATAGAAAATGTAACAAAAAGTCTCTCTGTTACAAATGGTTATAAGTTAACTTCTAACTTAGATAAGTTTGATTTAATTGCAGGTATCTCTGGCACGATGTATCGCGATACTTATTCTGCCAACAGCAGAAATAACCAGAAGTATTACAACTTAGCACCAAATATTGATATTAGCTACATGTTCCCTGGTAATATCCGTTTGCAAACTGATATTACCTATAATAAGGTAACGGGTAGAGGTGTAGGTTTTGATACTGACTTTACTTTAATGAATGCTTATATGAGCCGTCAATTCTTCAAGAGTAGAGGAACATTTAAATTATCTGTCAATGATTTGTTAAACGAAAATACCGGTGTTACACGTACTGGTGGTGCAAATACCATTCAGGATTTAAATTTTAATGTATTGAAACGTTATTACATGGTTTCATTCACTTATTCTTTAAATAGAGTAGCTGGAAGAAACGTAGGCGGTCAACCTGGTCAGGGTGGCGGACAAAGAACAATGATGAGAATGGGAGGAATGTAAGGTTCTTCTTAACAGTCGTAAAAAAAGCACCATCAATTTTGATGGT
>DATJDT010000540.1:0-3871 GCA_035497275.1 Pedobacter sp. | reverse complement strand
GTTATGGACTCGATCTTAGGAATTATGACACTGGTATTTTTAGAAAAACCAAACAAATAAATATCTCATGGGTTATTGAATTGTATAAAGCATCTCCTCAAAAAGAGAATTTCTTTAACTCTAAGTTGAGTAAGCAAATGGGTACGATCGAAAAACTAATCGGAGTGAGTGACTTTAGACAACAAATTATCGACGGAAAATCAGAAAAAGAGATCCGCGCAAGTTGGGAACCAGGGTTGAGCCAGTACAAACAAATGCGTAAAAAGTACTTACTCTATCCATAAATCGGATAGTTATGAACAAAGAAGAACATAAAAAGAGTGAAAAACCTAGCAATTATCTCGAACCACAACCAAAAGGTAAAGTAGATAAAGGAGACAAAGCTGTAAAGAAACAGGAAGATAAAATTTACAAAGAAACTCCCGCACTCGCTAAAACTAAAAACCCTGCCAAGCTCAAAGAAAACGGCGAGCAACCTGTACACTCGGTAAAAAGCAATTAGTTAGCATTGAGCAGTTAGTATATAGTATATACTAACTGCTAACTACCTATACGTTGCTGCTTTCTTCAAGAACTGCATCAAAACTTTTTCATCATTTTCTATTGCCGCAGTAGTTCGTGGCTCTTTTACATGGATTCTTTTCAAATATTTCTCCAAACCATCGTTTTCAAAATTTTCTAACAACAGCGGATAAACATAGGAGCTTTTGCAGACCGCACGCGTATTTCCCAATTTCCTAGCTACCTCGTCTAAAACTTCCACAATAATCTTCTTTTTCGACATTTCAGGATATTGTTCAGTAAAACAGGCAAGTTGTCGCAAAGCTTCTAATGTTCCTCCCCATGTTCTGAAATCCTTTGCAGTAAAATCGCAATTGGTAATCTCCCTTATATAATTATTGATCATTCCCGAATCAACAGCTTTGTGGGCATTTCCATTTCCCGTATAAAACTGAAATAATTCTTGCCCTGGAATGTCCTTACACCGCTTTACCAATTGTATCAAATTTTTATGGTTTAGCTCAACCTCCTGCTTAACACCTTTCTTTCCTACAAAACTGAGCATGGCTTTCGAATCGTGCTCTTTAAAGTGTTGGTCTTTTAACGTACTAAGTCCATAACTTCCGTAGCTTTTTTTATAGCTTTCACTGCCAATTCTTATTAAGGTCTTTTGCATAACGTCAGTACAAATAGCAAGTACCTTACGTTCATCTAGATTCTTTCTTCGTAAATCCTTTGCGATTTGCTTTCTTGCATGTGGCAATACTTTTCCAAACTCTAATAACCTAAAATACTTATGATCAGATCTTCTGGAGGTCCACTCATGATGGTAACGGTACTGCTTTCTTCCTGCCACATCGATGCCTGTTGCCTGCAGGTAACCATTTTTTTTAGCTGAAATCCACACATCTTTCCAAGCGGGGGGTAGCACTAACTTTTTTATCCGCTCTAAATCTGCCTCATTTGAAATTCGGGAACCTTCCTTGTTAACATAGTAAAAAGAACCCGGTTTTCCTTTTCGATAAATACCGGGCATTTGAGGATGAACAAAGACTAAACTACTTGAATTAATAATCTCGGAAGTTGGAACCATACAGATTTTAAAAAATATGCGTTAAAATTTTAGTTATTTTGTTAAATGGTCATGAAAGCTATTTGATGGCATGCAGCTCATTTCCTTTAAAAAACAATAACAAGACAAAATGAAAATAGTTTTTATGGGTACGCCCGATTTCGCAGTAGCTTCTTTAAACGCCTTACAACAAGCTGGAATAGAGATTGTAGGTGTTGTAACCGCAGCTGATAAACCTGCAGGGCGTGGGCAAAAACTAAATGAAAGTGCAGTTAAACAGTACGCTTTAGCTAATGGCTTAAAGGTACTGCAGCCCCTAAAGCTTAAAGATCCAATCTTTATTGAAGAACTTAGAGACTTAAAAGCTGATTTATTTGTAGTTGTAGCCTTTAGAATGTTGCCGGAGATAGTGTGGCAAATGCCAAAGATGGGAACAATTAATTTGCATGGCTCTTTATTACCACAATATCGCGGAGCTGCTCCAATTAATCACGTAGTGATAAATGGCGAACAAGAAACAGGCGTAACCACCTTTTTCCTTAAACAGGAGATCGATACAGGTGATATTATTTTCTCAGATGCTATAGCCATCGAAAACAACGAAACAGCTGGCACCTTGCACGACAAATTAATGGTTGTAGGAGCTAACTTATTAGTTAAAACGGTTAAGGCGATAGAAGCTGGCGATTACAACGAGGTGCCCCAACCAGAAAGTGAGGAATTAAAAACCGCACCTAAAATCTTCAAGGATTTTTGCAAAATAGATTGGAACCAAAAAAACCAGATCGTTTATAACCACATTCGTGGGTTAAGTCCATATCCTACTGCCTTTACAACTTTACACGACAAGAATTTAAAAATTTTTAATGCAGAAATCGAAGACAAAGAGCCGGGAATTTCTACAGGAGCATTTTTAACAGATGGTAAAACTTACTTAAAATTTGCCACTAAAGATGGCTTTATCAGGGTTACAGATCTACAATTCGAGGGTAAAAAGAGGATGCTTATTGATGAGTTTTTAAGAGGGATGAGATTATAATCTCATCCCCATAAATTATCGATTGTAAGTTTCAATAGCTCTTTCGATGTATTTCGAGCCAGAGGCCTGTACTAAATAGCCTCCAAGGCCTAACACACCTCCTAGCCCCATTAATAGGACGCCTCCAGTATAACCTTTTGGTCCATAACTACTCATACGACCAAAAGCACTACCTGTATGGTTAAAGCCAGAACCAGCAAAAAGGTTAATAGCACCAGCTACAACTGCGGCACCTGCAGCTACATAAATTATGTTCCCCGTTCTTATACTTTTTCGATAATTTTCTAATAGGTCTATGCTTTTCTGATTATCAGCCATATCTGCTTTTAGGTTATGATAATTAACCTTTTTCAAATCAGTCAGACCTTTGTTGTAGAACATTTTAGTATTAATAGCTTTAGACGTTCTGTCTCTAAACCTATAATAATCGGCTTCAAATGGAACGGGATTATAAATTACCTGTTGATAAAGATTGATCCTTCCTTCTATAATTCTTTCAGCAAATGACACTTCGCCAAAAAAGTTTAGCTTTCGGGTATTGGCAAAGAAACCATCTTCATTGTTGAAGAATTTAATTCGCTCTACTGGGATGCGCCTATAATCAGCCCTAACTAGCCAATTGCCTGAAAGATCTGGGCGCAGCCTAATTCTATTTGCATACACCGTAGAATCTGGATAAAGATGTAGAAAGTTTCTGGATTCGCTCACTTGTGAACGAGCGTTAAGGCCATAGCAAGCCATAACGATAAGGAATAATTTTTTCATATCGGTTACATTTGTGTGTATTCGATTACACACAAATTTCATTCCCAAAGGTGTTTTGTAAGCAATAAGATACAGTTAGTAGAAGTGTTAGGAAAACCAGATTAATGAGTTTTTTAGAGGAATGAAGCTATGGTTTTTGCCATTTCATTAAAATAACGTTTCTTGCCATACCCCATTACCCATCTAACTCCTGAACTAGCATTAGTTACAAAAACTTCATCTGCTTGTTTTAAAATTTCAGGACTAATTTGAGCTTCAATCACCTGAATATCATTCATTTTAGCAATTTTCAAAATTACACTACGCATTACGCCTGCTACACAGCCTTCGGATAAAGCAGGGGTATAGATTTGGTTGTCGTACACTACAAAAACATTTGAGCTTGTACTTTCACATAAAAAACCATTTTGATTCAATATAATTGCCTCATCTAAGCGATGCTGCTTCTGATACAATCCTGCCATTACATATAATAGCGCATTACTGGTTTTGTA
>DATJDT010000539.1:0-2091 GCA_035497275.1 Pedobacter sp. | reverse complement strand
CATGCCAAGCCGCCTTGGCATAGGTAAGCATCCCTCTTTCTGGCAATTCGTCAAATTTTTTAACAATATAAGCGTTAAAACCGATATCAGATAAGTGGATGCAGAGTTCTTTGTTAACCATAATGACATGGATTTTTTTTGGTTTTCCTGCTATTGTTAAGGCAATTGCCTCTTGTAGATCCAATGGGATGCCAAGTTCTTTGGCCATGCCGTTAGCAGATCCCGCCGGAATAATTCCTATCGGCGTTTCCGTGTTAACTAAACATTCGGCTACAAGCTTTAAAGTTCCATCACCGCCTACGGCAATTACCCGGTTGGCCTTAGCTTTTTTAATGGCAGCATTTAATTGATCAAGGCTACAAGAAATAGGTAATTCATAAGTTTCGATCGTAGTAGATTGCTCTTTAAAAAAAGTTGTTATCTCTGTTTTATAATCGATATCTCCACTTCCAGACCCTGGATTTATAATGAATAGTAGTTTTTGTTGTTTAGATTTCACAAGCTATAATTTATACGCTTTACAAACAACTTACTGATTAATCTGTTTTAAATATCATATGGGCAATGCAAGTGTTAAAGTATATCATGGCTATGGCCATACCCATAATCTGGTGTTATATGGGCATGTTTTTAAGTTTAAAGCAAAAACTACCCAAATTTTCAGCAATAATTTCCTTGTAAATATTCTACATCTTTTTAAACTATTTGTAGTTAAGCCTTTCCCTTTTGCGAAGGTGCGACTCTATTTTTACGATCAGCGTGTTGATCAAACAGCGGAATACGATGGATTTTTTAAATTTGAATGGGGAGCTAAGGAGGATGTTAAAGCGGGTTGGCATGATGTGAAGGTAGAAGCTTTGGATGACGACAATAACGTAATTGCGTATGCTGAAGGGAAGTTATACGTTCCCCATATTACGCAATATGCATTCATATCTGATATTGATGATACCATCATGATCTCTCATTCGGCTAAAATAGCTAGAAGATTAAGAGAGCTTTTTATTAAAAATCCAAGGACACGAAAAACTTTTGAATCCCTCAAAGAACATTATCAGTTATTGGCTAATGCACATACGGCTATTGAGCAGCCAAACCCATTTTTCTATGTATCGAGCAGTGAGTGGAATTTATATGATTATTTGGTTGAAATGTTTCGATTTAATGAGCTTCCAGAAGGAACTTTTTTGCTAAATCAGCTTAAGCGATGGAAGAACCTGATTAAAACAGGTAAAACTGGTCATGAAGGTAAACTCTTAAGGGTTATGCGGATTATTGATGCCTTTCCAAATCAGCAGTTCGTATTTTTTGGCGATAATTCACAGCAGGATCCTGCTATTTATCAAAAAATCTCAGAAAAATATAGTCGAAATATGGCCGCAGTTTATATTAGAAATATAAGACCAGAACGGCAAGAAGTTACGAAGCAGCTTTTGGAAAAAATTAAACAAAGGGGTGTTGAAACGTGTTTGTTTGCAAATAGTCAAGAAGCAATAGCACATTCTAAAAAAATTAAATTAATTGTGAGCTAAGCTTTATATTTATAAATAGTTTAAAACATCAATGTTATGAAGAACCTATTTTTTGCATTCGTGATCATTCTTGGATTGAGTTCATGTGCTAAAGAACTAGCTATGGAAACCAAGCAAAATTCAAAGTGGGTGTTAACAGAATGGCCGGGTAAAATGATACCTACTTCTGCCCAGGGAACCCTAAACATCAGCGATGGAAATAAAATTGGTGGCAAAGCTTTTTGTAACACTTATGGTGGCAATGCTTCTTTTAATGGTAATTCAATTCAGTTTAGCCAAATTTTTAGCACTAAGATGTTCTGTAATGAATTGGCGGAAGCCGAAACGAAATTTACGGCAGACTTGCAAAGTATTAATTCGGGGAAGGTTTCCGGTGGTAAATTGTCCTTAATGAAAGATGGGCAAGTGTTAATGGTCTTTAGTAAAGCTGAGTAGTAAAAAACCGTTTACCCAATTGATTTGCCAAAGGGTGAAAATGCTAAATTCATCAACTTAAAATGCTGCAAACCGAATGGAATACCCACAATGGTAATGCAGAAAAATAAGCCACATAGCAAAT
>DATJDT010000538.1:0-9249 GCA_035497275.1 Pedobacter sp. | reverse complement strand
GCCTTTACCTCTGGAGTAAAGTTTTCTATTACTGTGTCAACTGCTGATTCTTTAACGCCAAAAGCATTTGGGTTTAAAGCAATAATCTTATTATCTGACGTTAAGGTTGTTATAGCGAAGGCCTTTCCAGAGAACGCGGTTTTCTTAACGCTAAATCCGCCATCAAAACTAGGCAATTCTACAGCTCCGTCTATTAAGCCCGCTTTAAGTTTAACGGCAATTCTTGGTGCTAAACCTTTGCCCGAAAAAGAGTTAGAAAGTACAATTAAATCGGCGCCTTCCTTTTTTGCAGCTTCAGCAATTACGGCAGCATACGCTTGGTTTACAAAACTATTTAACTGCTCATTGGTAACATTCAGAACCTTAGTAGCTCCATATTTGCCCAATTCCTTTAACTCTCCATCGGCAACATTACCAATGGAAATAGCCGTAAGGTTTGTACTTTGTTTATCTGCGATAGCTTTTGCATAAGAAACTGCTTCAAAAACAGATTTCTTAAACTTGCCACTTACCTGCTCAACATATACTAATACTGACATATCTTTTTATTTTTTGTGTATTACGCTTAGCGCTTAAAACGCTATATTACTTTAGCTTCGCTATGAAGCAATCCTATTAATTCTTCAGCATTTTCAGCAGGAATTAGCTTAACGGCGCCACGAGGGGCGGGAGTTTCAAACTTGGTTACCTTTCCTAATTGGTCGATTTCTTGAGCAGCTACTACTTGTAAAGGTTTAGTTCTTGCCGACATAATTCCTCGCATATTTGGAATTTTAGCCTCTGCAGTTCCTTCGGCACAACTAGCAACAAATTTGCCGGTAACCGAAATAACTTCTTTTCCACCTTCTATTTCACGTTCAATAGTTGCAGTAGTTCCATCAAAATCGAGTTTTTTAATAATAGAGATCGATGGAATATCCATAAATTCGCCAATCATAGCCGCAACTTGAGAACCGTTATAATCTATCGATTCACGACCACATAAAATCATATCATAATCATTTGATTTGGCATATTGTGCGATTTGAAATGCGGTGAAATAAGCATCTCTAGGTAATGCGTCAACTCTAACTGCATCATCAGCACCTATGGCTAAGGCTTTTCTAATGGTGGGATCTGTAGCGCTCTCTCCAACATTGATTACAGTAACTGTACCTTTTCCACCTTCACAAAGCTCAATCGCTCTCGATAATGCAATTTCATCATATGGATTTACAATAAATTGAACTCCAGCGGTATTGAATTGTGTATTATCGTTAGTAAAAGTTATTTTTGTTGTGGTGTCTGGAACGTTACTTATACAAACTAATATTTTCATAGGTTAAAATTGATTTTTAATTGACAATATTTGGTTTAAAGGTAATGAAACATATATACCTTTATCATAAAGTAAATGATAGTTTCTTTAAATTTCCTTTATGCAAATCTAATTAAAAAAGCAGTGATTTAAAATGCAAAACGACCGATTATCTAAGTTATTCGAATTTTTAGCAAGCGATTCCAATGATCCCTTTGTGCTCTATGCAATAGCGACAGAATACAACACCATAAATGACACAAAAAATGCATTTCATTATTATTTGAAATTAGTTGAAGAACACCCTGATTATGTTGGGACTTATTACCATCTGGGCAAGCTGTATGAAAGGGAGAATGAAAAAGATAAAGCGATTGAGGTTTATCAGGTAGGAATGTTAAAAGCTAGAGAAAAAAGAGATATGCACGCTTTTTCTGAACTACAAGGCGCTTATAATAGTGCAGCCGGATTAGATTACGAGGATGACTAGGATTTTAGGATTGTAGGATGGCCAAAAGACAGCTCTTATTTATTAGAAATGTACTATTTTTCACTTTCACGGCTTTTGGCGGTGCACAGGCTCATATCTCGCTACTGCTTAGGTATTTTGTAAAGAACAATCATTTTATTTCTGAAGAGGATCTATTAGCTTTAAATGCTCTTGCCCAAATACTACCAGGTCCCGCATCTACACAAACTTTGGTGGGGATTGCTTATAAAGTAGGCGGCTTAAAACTTTCGATCGTTACGTTTTTAATCTGGATTTTGCCTTCAGCAGCAATTATGAGTTTAGCAGCAGTAAGCTTTGGACTATTAGATCAGAAGCAAAAGTTTATTGAAATACTAAAATTTATTAATCCGATAGCATTAGGTATTGTTGCGTATGGCGCCTTTCATTTATCAAAAAAGGTTTTGAAAAATGAAATCACCATAATGTTAGCGTTTGGAGCTGTAATTGCAACATTAGTCCTAAGGAATGCTTATGTATTCCCACTGGCTATTTTAATTGGGGGCATGGTAACTTCAGCAATTGGAACACCAACAGATGAAGCACAAATAAGGGTTAGATTATTTGCGAATATCAATCCTAGAAAGCTAAGTTATTTTATCGGTGTAATGCTCTTTATGGCGATGTTAGGCGCTATTATTAATAGAACTTCACCCTTTAGTTTACCCATTAGGCTTTTTGAAAATTTTTACCGTAATGGAATTTTTGTATTCGGTGGTGGTCAAGTTTTAGTACCCCTGATGTTTACTGAGTTTGTTCAAATGAAACATTATTTAACGCAAACAGATTTTATATCTGGCTTTGCCTTGCAGCAGATTTTACCTGGACCTACTTTTTCTTTCACCAGCTATTTAGGTTCATTGAGTATGAAGCATGGAGGGTACGAAATGTCTGGTCAGATTTTTGGCGGTTTAGTAGCAGTTTTGGGCATTAATTTACCAGGATTAATTTTGGTATTGTTTATTGTTCCATTTTGGGATGATCTTAAAAAAATTACCCGGATTAAACAGTCTTTATCAGGTGTTAATGCTGTAAGTGTTGGTTTTATAATTGCCGCATTTATCCTACTAGTGCAACCTATTGGATTCGATTGGGCGGCTATTTTATTACTAATTGTTACTTTTTTGCTGCTAGTATATACAAAGGTTAGTCCACCAATTATCGTCTTGGGTGGCGTTATCCTAGGTTACTTTTTATAGCTAGAACGGCGCATCCTCATCGTGCATATCATTCATGCTAGATGGCTTGATAATTACATTCCCAGTTGGACGATCAAAATTTGCTGAGGGTAACATTGCCGAGTTTTCTGAAGAGAAACTGTTTTGAGGCATAAAGCTTTCTTCTAGATCCCCAAATTTTACGTACTTACCAATGAAGCGTAGTGGCACAATTCCTGTTTCACCATTTCTATGTTTTGCAATAATTACTTCTCCAATACCTGCTTGTGAGCGACCATTTTCATCTTCGGTAATACCATAATATTCTGGTCTATATAAAAATAACACCATGTCGGCATCTTGCTCAATTGAACCAGATTCACGTAAATCGGATAATAATGGTCTTTTTCCGTTTTGTCCCGGTCTATTTTCAACCGCACGACTTAATTGGGATAGTGCCAATACAGGCACTTCTAGCTCTTTAGCAACAGATTTAAGTGCTCGTGAAATACTACCGATCTCTTGCTCACGGTTACCACCGCCACTTTGGCCTTCGCCTTTACCATGCATTAACTGAAGGTAATCGACAATAACCATTTGGATATCATACTGTGATTTTAAGCGACGACATTTAGCCCGGAACTCAAATATATTTAATGCCGGAGTATCATCAATTAATAGGGGAGCTTCAGTTAAAGTTCCAATTTTACTATGCAGTTGCTGCCATTCCCATTCGGCCAAGTTCCCTTTTCTTATTTTCTCTTGTTCAATCTCTGTTTCTCCCGAAATTAAACGATTAACCAACTGAACGGACGACATCTCTAGTGAGAAAACAACTACTGGTTTTTTAAAATCTACCGCTGCATTTCGTGCGCAAGTTAACACGAATGCAGTTTTACCCATTGCGGGCCTTGCCGCAATAATCACTAAGTCAGATTTCTGCCAACCACCTGTTATCCGATCTAAATCGGTAAAACCTGAAGGAACTCCTGTCAAACCATCCGTTTTAGTTCTTAATTCTTCTAATGTGGCTAAAGACTGTTTAACAATCTCGTCCATTTTTTGCGTGTCCCTACGCAGGTTATTTTGAGCAATATCAAATAAATTCTTCTCTGCATGATCTAACAGATCGAAAATATCGGTCGTATCTTCGTAAGCATTGGTAATAATTTCCGTAGAAATTCTAATTAACTCCCGCTGAATGTATTTCTGGGAAATGATCCTTGCATGATATTCAATGTTTGCAGCCGATGCAACACGATTGGTAAGATTAGTAATATAATATGCACCACCTACCATTTCCAATGTGCCTTGTTGGCGCATTTCGGAAGTAACGGTGAGGATATCAACCGGTTTAGATTTTTGAAATAATTGTTGAATTGCTTCAAATATCTTTTTGTGAGCTTCTTGATAAAAAACCTCAGGTTTTAAGATATCAATAACTGTTGATAACGCATCCTTTTCAAGCATTAAAGCACCTAATACAGCTTCTTCTAGATCGATAGCCTGGGGAGGTATTTTTCCCATGGTATTCATAGAAGTAGTTAATCTGCTTTTGCGCGCAGAAGGTGAAAATTTTCCTTGTCCCTGAGGTTGGTTATCAGTAATCATGCACCAAAATTAGACAAAAGAAAGATTGAATTTTTAAATCTTTTTGAACACGCTGTTAATTAAGCTATTGCATTTTTAGATTGTTTTGGTAACTTTTATTTATTTCTACACAATTAAATGTTAATAAGAGTTTGTTGTGTACTTTTGTAAGCAGATTAAAAAGTATGGATAATTTTAGAAGACCACAGCGCGTAAAGGAAAATAATGAATTTGTTTTTGGTATTAGAGCAGTGATAGAAGCAATAAAAGCTGGAAGAGATATTGAAACAATTTATTTACAACGTGGCCTTGCTGGCGATTTATTTACGGAGTTAAAAACACTGCTAAGTGGCACTTTAATTCCTTTGAGCTCAGTTCCGGTAGAGAAATTGAATAGGATGTCGCAAAAAAATCACCAAGGAGTAATTGCGGTTATTTCTCCTATTACCTATCAAAATATTGAAGACATTATTCCTGCAGTTTTTGAGAAAGGGGAGGTCCCGTTAATTTTAATCCTAGATAGCATCACAGATGTTCGCAACATGGGTGCGATTGCGAGAACCGCTGCTTGCGTTGGCGTTCATGCCATTGTTGTTCCCTTAAAAAATGCAGCTCAAATTAATGCTGATGCGATTAAAACCTCGGCAGGTGCTTTGTTTAGTATTCCGATTTGTAGACATTCAAATTTACATAAAACCTGTTTATTCCTGCAAGACAGTGGATTGCAAATAGTAGCCTGCAGTGAAAAAACAAACGATTTGATTTATGCACCAGATTATACTTTACCAACAGCCATCGTAATGGGATCCGAAGATGAGGGAATCTCCAATGACCTGCTAAGGGTAGCTAATTATTTGGCTAAAATACCTATGGCCGGTAAAATCGAGTCGTTAAATGTTTCTGTGGCGGCTGGAGTAATTCTATATGAAGCAGTGAGACAAAGGAGTTAGGTGTATTTGTTGCCAAATTTTGCCTTTACATCCGCTGTAATGTTCTTTACATTCTGTTCTTCAGATCTCGGGCAAATCAATAAAATATGATTTGATTCTGCCACAATATAGTTATGTAAGCCCTGAAGGATAACCAATTTGTTTTTAGGTACATTGATCATACAATTTGATGAATCGTACATCATTACTTGTTCTGAGGGGATAACCGCATTACCTACATAATCTTTTTCTGCCATTTCGTAAATAGAGGCCCAAGTACCGAGGTCAGACCACCCGAAATCTGCAGGTAACACGTAAACATTATCTGCTTTTTCCATAATGGCAAAATCTATAGAAATGTTGGTACACTGTAAATAGGCATTGGCAATAAACGCAACTTCATTATTTGTATTATAAAAAGAATTTCCTTGTTGGAAAATCTCATGCATATCTGGTAAGTGTTTTTCAAATGCTTTGTTAATTGCTTTAGCAGACCATATGAAAATACCTGCATTCCAAAGAAAATCTCCACTTTGTAAAAAGGATTTAGCTAATTCTAAATTTGGCTTCTCTGTAAATGTCTTCACTTTATGAATGCTTTGATCAGTACCAAGCACATCATCAGCATACTGAATATAACCATAACCTGTATCTGGACGGTTTGGTTTAATGCCCAATGTTACTAGGCATTTGTTGTTTGCAGCAGCTTCAATTGATTGATTGATCGCGTCTACAAAACCTGCCTGGTTTGCAATGGTATGATCTGACGGTGCAACAACAATTACGGCGTTTGGATTGAGTTTTGCAATTTTCATCGAGCCATAGGCAATACATGGCGCTGTATTACGCATTACAGGTTCCGCTAAAATCTGGTTAGAGCCAATGCTGGGAAGTTGTTTTTTAATAATCTCAACATATATTTCATTAGTGATAATGAAAATATTTTCAGGAGGACAAATCTGAAGAAATCTATCGTAAGTACTTTGAATTAAAGTTTTTCCTACGCCAAAAAAATCTATAAACTGCTTTGGAAATTCGGCCCTACTTACTGGCCAAAAACGGCTTCCAACGCCACCAGCCATTATTAATGCGTAATTATTCTTATTCATCTACTGCAAAGATAATTTTATTTAAATAATACCTTCATCCAAAAGGTCATGCAAGTGTATCATTCCACAATACATTTCTCCATCCATAACTAATAGTTGGGTAATATTGTTTTTCTTAATAAGCTCTAACGCCAATAGCGCCAATTCCTCTTTATCAATGCTCTTTGGGTTGGCATTCATAAGATCCGAAGCTTTTATGTTTGCTAAATCGGTATATTTCTCCAGCATCCTACGTATATCACCATCGGTGATAATTCCAGCAACCTTATCCTGATCCATAACCACTACAGCACCTAATCTATTTTTGCTAATCTCAATAATCACATCCTTAACGGCGGCCGTTGGAGAGATAGATGGCTTTTCATTTTTAAGCGCAATATCGCCCGCTTTTAAATATAAACGCTTGCCTAGTGATCCACCAGGATGATAACGTGCAAAATCATCCGTGTTAAATTCTCGCGCTTCCAACAAGCAGATTGCCAATGCATCGCCCATGGCCAGTTGTGCAGTTGTACTAGTTGTAGGCGCTAAGTTATGCGGACAAGCTTCTTTTTCAACAGTAGTATTCAAGATCAAATCAGCATTTCTTGCTAAATCTGAATCTATTTTACCAAGCATGCCGATTAATAAGTTTCCAGATTGCTTTAACAAGGGTGCTAATAATTTAATTTCTGGTGTATTTCCACTTTTTGATAGGCAAATAACAATATCGTTTTGCTGGATCATTCCTAAATCTCCATGAACTGCATCGGCCGCATGCATAAATATAGCTGGGGTACCAGTAGAATTAAATGTAGCAACAATTTTTTGTGCAATAATGGCGCTTTTACCTATCCCAGTTACAATTACCCGCCCTTTACTCTCTAATATAGCATTAATTACAGCGACGAAATCATCGTTAATATGAGGTATTAAATTTAGAATTGCTTCAGATTCTAGCTTAAATGTAGCAACTGCAGTTTCGATAATTGATTTTTTACTTTTCAAAGAGAAAATTTTTAGTATATTAATGCTTTAATTACTGCAAAATTATGTTATTTTGAACAATAATAGCACAGAATATTTGACACAAAAAATGGACGTGAAAAAGTCGTTGTTTGATAATTTACAAACTTTCTTCGGTTTTGATAACTTTAAGGGTGATCAAGAACCTATTATTACAAACATTTTAGCAGGTAAAAATACGTTTGTAATTATGCCAACTGGTGGGGGAAAATCAATTTGTTATCAATTACCAGCTTTAATGAGTGAAGGCACAGCTATTGTAATTTCACCATTAATTGCATTAATGAAAAATCAGGTAGATCAGTTAAGAGCTTTTGGCGGAAGTGATAGTATCGCTCATTTCTTAAACTCTTCCTTAAATAAAACTGAAATAACACAAGTTAAAGGAGATTTATTAAATGGCCATACAAAACTGCTGTACGTGGCTCCCGAATCTTTGGCCAAACTTGAAAATATAGAATTCCTAAGGCTCTTAAAGATTTCATTTGTAGCTGTAGATGAAGCACATTGTATTTCGGAATGGGGACATGATTTTAGACCTGAGTATCGAAAAATAAGACAGGTAATTACCGGTTTAGGGGAACAGATTCCAATTATTGCATTAACTGCCACTGCAACCCCTAAAGTGCAACAAGATATTATTAAAAATCTTCAGATGACTGATGCGACATTGTTCAAATCGTCATTTAATAGACCAAATCTTTTTTATGAAATCAGACCAAAAAGAGATGTAATCAAAGAGATTATTAGATATATCAAATACAATACTGGAAAATCGGGTATCATCTATTGCTTGAGCAGGAAAAAAGTTGAAGAGGTTGCTGAGAGCTTAAATTTGAATGGGATAAAGGCATTGCCTTACCACGCCGGTCTTGAACCTAAAGTACGAGCAGAAACACAAGATAAGTTCTTAATGGAAGACGTTGAGGTTATCGTAGCAACCATTGCTTTTGGTATGGGGATAGACAAACCTGATGTTCGTTTTGTAATCCATCACGATATTCCAAAAAGTATGGAGGGCTATTATCAGGAAACTGGTAGGGCTGGGCGTGATGGAGGGGAAGGTGTTTGCTTGGCTTTTTATGCGCAAAAAGATGTGGATAAATTAGCTAAGTTTATGAAAGATAAACCAGTAGCTGAGCGAGAAATTGGCACCCAAATCTTAAAAGAGGTTATCGATTATGCCGAATCTGGTGTATGCCGAAGAAAACAAATACTCCACTATTTTGGAGAAAACTTTAATGAAACTGGTTGTAATTGCATGTGCGATAATTGCAAGAAGCCAAAACAGCATTTTAATGCAGAAGAAAATTTATTAACTTTCTTAAAACTAATTTTATCTACTGGAGAGAAGTTTGACGACACCCATTTGTTAAATATATTCATGGGCAGTGAAACAGCGCAAACCATCGCGTATGAACAGAATAAGCTTCCAGAATTTGGCTATGGCAAGGAAGATGGTGAGATTTTATGGAAGTCGCTAATAAGGCAAGCTGTATTAAATAACTTTGTATCAAAGGATATTGATAATTACGGGTTATTACGGCTTACAAATATTGGAAAAGACTTTATTGAAAACCCTTACAGTTTAAAATTTATTCTAAATGAACTGATAGAAGGCGTTTCAGAAGACGACGAAGATGAGGCAAAACAG
>DATJDT010000537.1:0-1682 GCA_035497275.1 Pedobacter sp. | reverse complement strand
GTAAGGTCTAAATAGACTAAGCTTTGATTAATTTCATCAAATATGCCTAATGTTATTCTGTGTTGATTTCCAAAGTCATATGTTCCCTCATATAAATATAATGTTGATTTATCGATTGTTTGATCTTGGGCAGCTAAATTAATAGAGCTTACACAGAGCATGAGTAAAAGGAAGTTGCGCATGGTTACTTATTTAGCAATACGACGCCAATTTAAAACAGAGGGTTACATCCGCTAAATTTTAATTTTACATAACAGTTCATAACAGTTAAATTTTAAGCAATTTCTATTTTCGGCTAACCAAACATAAATAAACATGCAAGCAATTTTAGGGGTATTCTTTCATTTTATCGGAGGCTTTGCTTCAGGTAGTTTCTACATTCCATATAAAAAGGTGAAGGGTTGGGCCTGGGAAAGCTATTGGATTGTAGGCGGAATTTTTTCATGGCTTATCATTCCTCCATTGGCTGCCTACTTAACCATTCCAGATTTTCCGGGAATTATTTCCAGTGCTAGCGGACAAATTTTAACGCTCACTTATTTCTTTGGTGTACTATGGGGAATTGGTGGGTTAACATATGGACTTGGAGTACGTTATTTAGGAGTTTCTTTAGGTAGTAGCATTATTTTGGGACTTTGTATGGTTTTAGGTTCTATTTTACCTTCCATCTATTTTGATTTCTTTCCGAAAGAAGGTAAAGATACATTCTCCATGTTTTTAAGTACAGAATGGGGTAGGATGGTGCTCCTTGGCTTAGTAGTTTGCGTGGTTGGTATTATAATTTGTGGTAAAGCAGGAATGATGAAGGAAAAGGAGTTAAAGGCCGCTGTTACTGACCCACATGGCATGGAAGTTAAAACTGAATATAAATTTGGCCTAGGATTATTTGTGGGTATTGTTTCGGGCATATTAAGTGCTTGTTTTAATTTTGGAATTGAAGCTGGCAAACCCATGGCCGATGTGGCAAATTCAATATGGAAGGCCGCAAATCCAAATGAGACTGGAAATTTCCTATTTCAAAACAACGTAACTTATATCGTTGTGCTTTGGGGAGGCTTAACTACCAATTTTATTTGGTGTACGATCCTGAACGCCCGTAATAAAACTTTTGGTGATTATACGAAACCGACCGTTCCGCTGCTTAAAAATTATATATTCTCGGCTCTTGCAGGCACAACTTGGTTTTTACAATTTTTCTTTTATGGTATGGGAGAAAGTAAAATGGGCAATGGGGCAAGTTCGTGGATCTTGCACATGGCCTTTATCATTCTTGTTGCCAACATGTGGGGAATCATCTTAAAAGAATGGAAAGGCGTGTCTAAAAAAACCTTTATCACCGTGCTGGTGGGTATTATCACCATTATAGCCTCTGTGCTAATTGTAGGTTACGGGAATTCAATTAAATAATTTTCAGTTTACAAAAAAGACGTTAAATAATATTATAAACAATTCAATATATGTCGGTTAAAGAATACAAGTACGTAAGTTACCTATGGGATGAGGCAGAGGCCAATAAAATGGCTGGAGATGAAGTTGCGCTATTGATTTATCGCTCTAATTTGCTAGGCGCAGATTTGCGTTTAACGAATTATGGTGGGGGTAATACTTCTTGTAAATTAATAGAAAAAGATCCGTTAACTGGGTTAGCAACTGAAGTGATGTGGGTAAAAGGCTCGGGGGGC
>DATJDT010000536.1:0-1906 GCA_035497275.1 Pedobacter sp. | reverse complement strand
CGCTAACCCAACTGCCTATAACTTGGTGCTAATTGCCAAAGCCTTAAATGTAACACTCGACGAATTACTGGATTTCAGTAAATTACCTTAAAAATCATTAAAAAGAAAGCGGAAATAATCTTTGGATCGACTATTCCCGCTTATCTAAATTAACGCTCTCACATATATAGACGCTATCATCCACCAAATATTGCATGGGGAATGATTTATTTTTAAATAAGTTTAACCGGAAACGAATCACCATACCCACTTCTTAGCGCATTAACAATAGAGCTTGGTGTAAGCACTTCCACTTCTACTGTAGAAAGTATCTTCTTCCCTTCGTGATAACCAAAAGCTGTCCAT
This sequence comes from Pedobacter sp., assembly GCA_035497275.1. Classification (GTDB taxonomy): domain Bacteria; phylum Bacteroidota; class Bacteroidia; order Sphingobacteriales; family Sphingobacteriaceae; genus Pedobacter. The sequence goes on along the minus strand of DATJDT010000536.1, from coordinate 1,561 downwards.
TGATAAATGTACTCATCCATCAATAAATAGGGTTCATTGGCAATGTTAATAAAAGTACCATTTGGCAGTTCATTAACCAGCGCAGTAAAGGTTATTTTTTGCTGATTAACATCAATGCGTTCTCGATGTAGGATTTCATCAATTTTGCTGATCGGAGTTTTGAGATCATAACCATACCCAGGATTACCCTTAAGCCATACCGCTTTAAAAAGCTTTGCATCTTCCCGCCTACATTCAAAACATGGTCTATGACCCGCTGCAAGTGCGGTAGCCTCATCTAAAAAAAACAGCTCGGTCCACAGATTTGGCGCCATAATTTGCCGATGCCTATTTTTAAATTGAAGCAAGCATATAATCCAGGCTTGGTGTTTAAATGGCCGTAATATGGTTTTGCCCTTGCCATGTAATTGACCGCGATTGCCAAGCCAAGTGCCACGTGCACTTGTATCAATAATGTTTCCAAAAGGATCTACCCTATTTTGCGACATGTTTGTTAGCTTTTGCTAAAAGTCGATGCTAATTTTAACTCCACCTTGCAACAATTTAATTTTTTCTGAAGTTACGCTAGAAAAAGGAACTTTTACAAAGGGACCTATATTAAGGTTTACATTTCCAAAAGCCTGTTTTTTTCCAGCAGAAAAGTTAAAAAAGCCCATGTAATTGTTTAACGGTTCGATAATCCGTTCGGTCTGTTTTTCATTAGCTACTTTGAGTACTTCATTCGCGATTCCTGCACTACTTGCCGGCATAGAAGCAGTCCCTTCTGTTAAATAGCTGTATTCTAATTTATCATTAATAAGGCCAAGCGCCGACACACCTGCTGCGGCATAAAATCCACTCTTAGCGTGATATTGGATTCCCAATGGCAATTCTATACCTGTTAAAGCCAAATTTGCTGCTTGTGCCCTACTACTGGTCGAATTAACCAAAGAGTTCCCATCCGATTTTGCAGTAATTGCTGTATACATCAATCCACTGCTAACTGATAAATGTTCGCCTACCTTATAAGAAAGTTCCATTCCGCCACCGAAATTTATTTTCTGATTGCTCATTGCTGGCGAAACTACAAGAGCGTAAGTTAGCTTTTTGGCATTTTTTTCAGGCAATGTAGCCACTGGGTTGCGGTTCACTAAACTATCATAAGCACCTGCAAGTACCGGCGCGTTTTTACTATCCTTATTTATAAATGAACCAGTTATCACGGTATCTTTTGGCGCAACTACAATCGCAGGAGATGAACTATTTTGCTTAACCTGAGCAATAAACGGATCTGCAGGTTTAATTATAGCCTCTGAAATAGTCGTGTTATTTTGTTCCTTAATCAATAATGGCTTTTGATGGATAGTCAATTTATCAGTCAACACCGGTGCAATATCACCCGCCGGCTTTGTTTGCTTTTCATTACTTACCTCAGGTTGCTTGTCCTCATTTTTTACCACCACCTCTTTAGTATATAACTGATCCTTCTTAGTGATTTCAAACAATCCAAAACTAACGAGCAGCAAAACAACTGCAGCTGCAGCCCAAGCATACACTGGCCATCTTCGTTTCTCCTTTTTCC
>DATJDT010000535.1:0-7386 GCA_035497275.1 Pedobacter sp. | reverse complement strand
CTGCTCCAAATTTCCCTGCAAGTTTAACTACAAATTATAATCAATCAATACTTAAAAAAAGATTACTCATGATGAAATCGAAAAAATCAAATATTAACTCTACATGGAAATATCTATGTATTGTTCCGCTACTGCTGGTGTTTGTTTCCCTATTAAACGAACCTGTAGCATTTGGAAAATCAACTAATGGGAAAAACAGTAGTAGTTTTTTAAAGATCTCGAATAAGGGAACTTGGTTTGCAACTATCAAAAAGGATAAAATAAGTATCCGCTTTGAAGATGAGGACAACACTAATAATCATAACAATAGCGATTTTGCTTTAGCGGACTTCAAAAATTTACCGACAGCGGAGAAAGGAACGTTTTCATTAACAAGAGAAGCTGGAACGATCTATTTTACTGGAAAGTTTGACGGCAATGCTGGCATGGGCAGTTACGAGTTTAAGGCGGATGAAGATTTTTTTAAACTTTTAGAAAGAGAAGGGATTGCAGCCAATAAGGATAAAGATGCAATGGTTTTCTATATGGTAAATCTAAAAAAGGATTTCATCAAAATGCTTAAAAACCAAGGCTATACTCAATTGTCTAAAAATGATTTAATTCCGCTTTCGGCACTGGGTGTTACGGAACAATATATCAATTCCTTAAAAAGCCAGGGATTAGACGATGTAAGTCTGCAGGATCTTATTCCACTCAAAGCGCTAGACGTAGATGCGGCTTTTGTTGCCGGAATTAAAAAATCGGGTTATAAAACCGTTACTCCAAGTAAATTAATTACTTTAAAAGCTCAGGGTATAGATGGCGAATTTTTAAAAAACGCAAAAAGTGCTAGTGATGCGTCCACTCGAGCAGATGCTAGGCCTCCAAAAATTAATATTAATACGAACCATCACACAAATGGCAATGACAATGAAGACGATATGTCGGAATTGGGAATGATAATTGCAAAAAAGGCGCTTAATATTACTGGAGATTATATAAGAACGTTTACAAATGCTGGATTAAAATTCTCTGATGATGAGCTTATGGCTATTAAGGCATTAGGTATTACGCCGGAATACTGTAAGAGTTTTGAAAATTTGGGATTGGGCAAACTTAGCTCCGAAGCCTTTGTTTCTATGAAAGCCCTTGGATTAACCGCCGAAGATTATAAAAATTATCAAAAACTGGGCTTTAAAACCTTAACGGTCGAGGCAGTGGTTGGTGCAATGGCAACGGGAACCACACCAACCTTCATTGAAGAAATGAAAAAGAAGGGATATAATTATCCTTCGATAAATAAATACGTTGAAAAAAAAGTTCAATACGGATTGTAACAGATTCTTTATCAAGCAAAATCTTTAAGTAAGGCGCATCCTTTTATATCTTAATGCATTAATAATTAATGAATTATAAAATATCATTGGGCGGAGCTATGGAGTTTTTGATCGTAAAATTACTTAAATAATAAAAAACATATTTAAGGTGCAACATTTCATAGGCGATAACAGTCTTATGTAAACAAACAAATTGAATGAAATTATTTTTTACTTGCCTGATTCTTGCACTAAGTGTTACAATTAGTTCAGCACAAAATACACAACCAAAAAAGAAGTTAGTTGCACAACGAACCTCTATTAGTCCTAAGATAGACGGAATATTAGACGACGCCGTATGGGTAAATGCAGCGATTGCGACAGACTTTATTGAATTAAGACCAGTTCCTGGAAGAGTTGAGCCTAAGGAGGGTGCAACTGAAATAAAGATATTATACGACGATTATGCGATTTATGTTTCGGCTAGGATGTATGATAACCCCGATAGTGTAGTAAAGGAATTGGTTTCTAGAGATCAAATTGGGAATGCCGATTTTGTAGGAATTGTTTTTGATACTTTTTTAGACGGCGTAAATGGCAATGGTTTTTTTGTTACGGCCGCTGGGGTACAATTCGATGCTAAATATTCGTTAATTGGTGATGAAGATCCTAATTGGAATGCGGTTTGGGAAAGTAGCGTAAAAATTGATGGGAAGGGTTGGACTGCCGAAATGAAAATCCCATATTCCGCTTTGCGATTTTCGAGTAAAGAAATTCAAAGTTGGGGGATGAATGTAACACGAAAACGGACGGGTAAAAATCTTCAAACTTTTTGGAATTATGTAGATCCTAAAGTTAATGGTTTTATTAATCAAAGCGGTGTGCTGGAAGGATTGCAAAATATCAAAGCTCCACTACGTTTATCATTTTCTCCGTATGTATCGACTTTAATTAGCAACTATCCTTACAATACTCCAGGGGTAAAAAATACCCAAGTAGCTATTAATGGAGGAATGGATGTAAAATATGGGATCAATCAAAGTTTTACACTTGATATGACATTGATTCCTGATTTTGGCCAGGTACAAAGTGATTACAGAGTTTTAAACTTGACACCTTTTGAAGTTAAGTTTGATGAAAACCGCCAGTTTTTTACCGAAGGCACGGAGTTATTTAACAAAGGTGATTTGTTTTATTCGAAAAGAATTGGGTCCATTCCTTCTTATTTAGACGAAAGCGGTATCAAGAGCACGGATAAAGTCATTAAGAGCCCTAAAGAAGGGAAAGTGCTTAATGCAACTAAAATATCTGGCCGTACAGCTAAAGGCTTAGGCATAGGCTTATTTAATGCAGTAACCAACAGGATGTTTGCCGAAGTAGAAGATGCTGCTGGAAATAGAAGAGAGGTGCAAAGCCAACCATTAACGAATTACAACATTTTTGTGTTGGATCAATCACTTAGAAATAACAGTTCCATAAGTGTAATTAATACAAATGTGTTGAGACAAGGCACTGCCTATGATGCGAACGTTAGTGCAGCACTTTTTAACTTTAACGATAAGGGCAATAAATATTTTGTGAGTGGCGCAGGTAAAATGAGCTACGTTACTTCCAATCCTATTAAAGAAAATCGAAACGGATATAGTTATGAGCTTGAAGCGGGTAAGAAGAGCGGCACTTTTACTTTTGCCTATGAGCAGGAGTTCTCGGATACTAAATTTGATCCGTCTGATATGGGTTTTTACACTAATAATAACTTTTTTGATCAATCGGTAAATTTCGGATATAATGTTTATAAGCCAGGCAAATGGTATAATCAGATTCAAGCTTGGACAGAAGTAGAATATTCGAGAAGATATAAACCTGGAGATTACCAGAGCTTAGGATTTTTTCCTGGGATTTATATTCAATATAAGAATTTTTGGTCAACGGAGCTTATTGGAAACTTTTTGGCAGAAGCTAACGATTTTTATGAATCGAGAAATGGTCAAATCTATAAGGCTCCTGGAAGTTATCGATTGGCTGTTTTTGTAAACCCTAACAGAGCAAAGGCATATAACTTCGGAGGAAATGTTTCTAGGGAAAAAAGAGACCTAATGGATGGCGTGAGCTATAACTTTTATTTCTTTCAAAATTTAAGAGTAAGTGATAAATTGGCCTTTGGTCTGGATTTAAACTTTCAGCCAAGCTATAATTTCGTAAACTGGGTAACAAGTAAAGGAACCCAAGCCATTTTTTCACGATATGATAGAAATACAGTGGAAAATACGATGGATGCCAAGTATAGTTTTACAAATAAAATGGGATTACAGTTAGGTGTTAGACATTATTGGTCGGACAGAAGAAATAAAGACTTCTACGCTTTAAATACGGCCGGTCGATTAGATCCTTACAACGGTTCTGCATTGCCAAAGCTAGATCGTAATTATAATGTGTTTAATATCGATTTCGTTTATGTGTGGCAATTTTCACCAGGCAGTGAACTAAGCATAACTTATAAAAATGCAGCAGAAACTAGTGAATCTTTTTATACCAAGCGCTATGGAAGAAACTTCGACCATGTATTGTCAGGTCCTCAAAATAATAGCTTGTCAATAAAAGTGTTGTATTATGTAGATTATTTGAATTTGGTAAAGAAGAAAAAATAGTTTCGGTTCCGCATCAATTATCTCGGAAACACAAACGTTAAACCTAATGCGAAGGTTTGACTACCCTGAAGTTTTTGATCCGTATCTCTATCATAGATGCCAACACCTGTTATAGATGTATTCATATAACGGTTAATCTTGGCGGTTAGACTTGCATCTAAACGATAATCGATATGCCCAAAATTATCATAAGGGATAAACATATTATACCTCGTTTTTAAATTTATATTGGGAAAGATTTCCTTTTCATAAGCTGTTACGATTTGAAAAGCGAGCTCATTTCTAAAATTCTTCCCTTTAATTACCCCAAAATTATTTGGATTGGTACGATATAGGGAAGTATCCAATACGAATGTTTGTCGAGCAGTACCTGTACCAATTCGGGTAGAGAAAAATTTATTTGGCTTGTATTCAAAACCAAGAGATTCGGTTAAATAGCCGGGCGACATGAATTTAGATAAAAGCTTTTCTATTTCTGTTCCTTTAGCATCTCTGCTGTAAGCAAATCCGCGATCAAACTGTGATTCGAAGTTAATCGAGCCAAAGAAATACCAATTTTTCGACAATTGAACAGCAGCTTTGTTATCCCAATAAATACGGTCGGTTGTTTTCTTTTGCAACTGACTTTTGTTCTTTATTTTCCCATATTGTAGGATAACTTCACTCACGTAGCTATAGCTCTCTTTGCTATATTCTGCTTTATAATTAATTAGTCCTCCGAGAGCGAATGAATTTACTCCACCACCTTTCCAGTTATCGCTAAAAGCTGCTTGGTTAATATTAATGCCAACCTGAGTTTTGGTTTTCCAATAATTCACTTTAGCATTGACAATAACGGGCTTAAGGCTTACGGGATTAAAGGGAATAGTTCCTGTTCTTGAAGGTAAGGGACTTCGTTTCAGCTTGATATCTAAATCTTTAGTAGAAATGGGGATAGTATCTATTTCTTGTGCTAAGAGATGAGAAGAAACGGCAAATAGAAGGAATAATAGGGAAAATAAACGCTTCATCGTTGCAAAGAAAAACAAAAATTTGGAGATTAGTAAGTTAATAGTTAATTATTTAAAAGATGGTGACGAATAATTTACTTCTCAACGAGTATTAACACTGGTGATTTATTTTGTCTTAAAAAAGGAAATCCATGAAAAAATGGGCCTTTCTTCCAAATAGTTAAGATTTTTATCTTTTGCATAAGCTTCTTTCTCGAAAACAATGGCTAAATAGGCTTTTTGGTGGTTCTGATAAATAATTAAGTTAATAACGTAATGAAGTAAGTAAGCTATATAAAAGGGCAAAATTAATAATTCTAGTTGCTGTTTAATGTGAATTTTTTCATGGTTAACAAGCACAGGGTGATTAGCTAATATTTTACTTTTTACAAAAATAAAGGGACAAATTGCCATCCCATTTGCTGGAAGATATGGCCAAACAATTAAAATAGGTTTCATTGTCCAAGGGGTTGTGACGGAGTTATTTTTGGAAGCCGTGGTAATCTAAATGCTGCAGGATTACGTTTATAAGAGTTGTAACTATTTTTAATAAATGATACAAAAGCATAATCCGTAGCTGTTAAGACAAAAAGGTAGGTTGGTCTATATTGTAGCATAAAATCATTGATATCAAAAGGCGGAGAACCTAAAACTGATTTTACATATTCTGGTTTATAGCGATAGTCAATAATAGCTTCTCGATAATCTTTTTCTAAAATAGCCTGGAGGTGCCTAGCATTTTTACCTTGTCTGCTTAGTAAATTATAAATAGCATCGATTCCCAAGCCCACTCCTCCAGGGCCTAAATTTAAGAGGTCTTTCGTACTTCCCTTATCTAAAGCATATTTATATTCTCTTAGCTTTTTGGCATATTGTTCTTGGGGCGTCAGCGTTTTACCGTAAATTTCTACTTGATTTAATTTAATCGAAAGAGCTTTTAATTGAAGGATAATTGCCCCTTTTCCCTTGTATACAATGGTATCCATTGCATAGCCAGATAATGCAGCGAATATAGTATCGCCCACTTTGGCCTTTGTCGTAAACTCACCTTTTAAATTGTTATAAATCCCCTCATCATTGGCTGGATTATAAATATATACCCGAGCTAACCTAGCCTTGGTATCCTTATCGATTACAAAACCTTGAACAGAAACAGTTTGTGAGAAAAGACGCCCACTTATGAAAATAAGCAAGAAAAAGGCTGATAACTTCATGAGCAACAAAACTACAATATAAGTAAATAGTTCCTGTTAATCTTAACATTATTTAACTACCAATAGTTTTTGCCCAACTTTAATCGTCGTATCAACTATTTTATTCAATGCCTTTAATTCATCAACTGTTAAATTATATAGGTTAGCGATTTTGAAAAGCGTATCTCCAGCCTTTACAATATAATGTGTTTCTTTTGGTGTGTCGGCAGTTTTTACCGGTTCCGCTTCTTTTGGCGGGTCCTTTGGCGCAACAGCTACCGGAGTGAACTTTTTCGTTTCCAAGGGGATATTTGCATTAATTTCGCTAAATACACGATCCTCGCGGCTGATTTTATCTTTTTCCGTTTCAGCCTGATCATACTGAAACAAACTATATTTTTCGATTACATTGATAAGCAATTCAGGATATTTTGGATTAGTGGCATAGCCTGCTGTCTTCAAGCCTGTTGCCCAATTTTTGTAGTCATTTTTATCTAATTCAAATAAAAAGCTATAACGCTTGCGTTTTAAAAAGGTAGAATGATCCCGATAGGATTCTGTTGCATCTTGATAAACTCTAAAGCAATCATTATTTTGATCATCATTTTTGTAATAAGCCTTCCCCTTCCAATCGCCAGTACATTTGATGCCAAAATGATTGTTTGCATATTTAGCCAAAGTGCTATTTCCACTCCCCGATTCTAAAATTCCCTGGGCCAAAGTTATACTGGCGGGAATTCCATTGGTGTTCATCTCTTCAATGGCCACATCTTTAAAAGCCTCAATATAAGTTAATGTAGTATAATTTGGGAAATTTGGAGTATGCGCTATTGCTTCTTTCTCAATTTGTTTGTTATTGCGGCTATATTTTTGTGAGGTACAGCTGCCAAATATTATCGTTGTGATTACTAAAAATAGGGTAGATTTCTTCATTAGAGTTTAATTTTTTGACCAAGCTTTAAATCTGGTGATTTTAATCCGTTTTTCCTCATTAAAGAAGAAACGGTTGTGTGATTTTTTTTTGCGATTGAACTTAAGTTGTCGCCATTTTTAACGGTGTATAATTTATTTTTCTTAATTGTTAATGGTTTCTTGATGGAGATAGATGGAGGATTAATGGTTTCCGTGTAGCCTTCGGGACGGTTATCATATTGAAATAGTTCGTATTTTTTTATAATTGCTATAACTTGCGATGCCCAAGTTCGGCTACTGGCGTAACCTCCACGTTGAATGCCAAAGGCCCAATTTTTATAATCATATT
>DATJDT010000534.1:0-3063 GCA_035497275.1 Pedobacter sp. | reverse complement strand
AGATTTAATTAATTGAATTGTTCGGTGAAGGTGCACACAGGCCTCATAATGAACCGTAATAATCGAAGCACCAGCCTTAGCAAAATCTTCAATGTACTTATCAGGGTTAACAATCATTAAATGCACATCCAGCGGCTTTTTGGCATATTTTTTAACCGCATTCAATACTGGAAAGCCAAAAGAAATATTAGGTACAAATACACCATCCATTACATCAATATGAAACCAATCTGCTTCACTTTGATTAATCATTTCACTATCTCGTTGTAAATTTCCAAAATCAGCAGCAAGAATAGACGGGGCAATGATGTGTTCCATAAGGTTTGTTTTTACGATTAACGTCATTGCGAGGTACGAAGCAATCTTGAAGGTAAAGCAGGAAAGAGACTGCTTCGTACCTCGCAGTGACGAATAATGAGATATTGCAAGTTACAAAAGAAGTCCGAAAGTTTTTAGCCCTAAAACCGGAAAGTTTTGTGCGCACAGCTTAAACTAGATATGTACAACTTAAACTAGATATGCATAGATTAAACTAAATATAAAAACCCTTCCAATTTCTTGAAAGGGTCTTTATATATTTATTTAACATTTAACTTGGTTAATTACCAAACAAAATTGCTAACTGATTATGCTTGTGGAGCAGTCGGTTTTTCCGGTCTTGGCAATAAAACTTTACGTGAAAGTTTCATTTTACCTTGTTTATCTACATCCAATAATTTCACTTCTAATTTATCACCTTCTTTCAACACACCATCCATAGTTTCTAAACGCTCCCATGAAATTTCTGAAATGTGCAATAAACCATCTTTACCCGGCATGATTTCTACGAAAGCACCAAATGGCATAATTGATTTCACTTTACCTTGATAAACCGCACCGATTTCTGGTTTTGCAGCGATCGCATTAATACGTGCTACAGCAGCATCGATTGCAGCTTTGTTATCGGCAAAAATTTCAACAATACCTTTGTTACCAACTTCTTCAATAGAGATCGAAGCGCCAGTTTCACGTTGCATTTCTTGAATAATTTTACCACCTGGGCCTATTACTGCACCAATAAATTCTTTATCAATACTTAAAGAAACGATACGTGGTGCATGTGGTTTGTAATCTTCATTTGGTGAAGCAATCGTTTTCTTCATTTCGCCTAAAATGTGTAAACGACCTTCTTTAGCTTGTAATAAAGCTTTAGTTAATACTTCGTATGATAAACCATTGATTTTTAAGTCCATCTGACAAGCTACGATACCACTTTCAGTTCCTGTAACTTTAAAATCCATGTCACCTAAATGATCTTCATCACCTAAAATATCAGAAAGAATTGCATACTTACCAGTTTTTTCATCCGTGATTAAACCCATTGCAATTCCTGAAACAGGTGCTTTGATTTTAATACCTGCATCCATTAATGCCAATGTACCAGCACAAACAGTTGCCATCGACGATGAACCATTTGATTCTAAAATATCAGAAACAATACGGATTGTATAAGGATTTTCTTCACCTTGTGGCAATACTTTTTTCAAAGAACGTTGCGCTAAAGCACCGTGACCAATTTCTCTACGTCCAGCGCCTCTGTTAGGTCTAACCTCTCCGGTTGAGAAACCAGGGAAATTATAGTGTAACAAGAATTTATTGTAACCATTGATAAAAGCACCATCAATCATTTGCTCATCATCTTTACTTCCTAAAGTAACTGAAGTTAAAGATTGAGTTTCACCGCGCGTAAATACTGCCGAACCGTGAGCTGCAGGTAAATACCCTACTTCACTCCAAATCGGGCGAATTTGAGTAGTTGAACGACCGTCCAAACGAATTCCTTCATCTAACAATAGATTTCTAATTGCATCATACTGTACATCATGGTAATAATGTTTAGCCATTGCTTTAGTTAAATCTGCAGTATCTTCTGGCATTGCTTCAAAAAACTCATTAATGATAGCCGTGAAAGCAACTTTACGCTCATCTTTATTAGAACCAGATTTAGCTACAGCATATACTTTATCATAAGTATCTGCATAAACCTTAGCTTTCAAATCAGCATCGTGATCTTCGTGGCTATATTCACGTTTTACAGTTTTGCCAGTAGCTTCGGTTAACTCTACTTGAACTGCACATTGAACTTTAATCGCATCATGCGCAAATTTCAAGGCTTCAACCATCTCATCCTCTTGAATTTCATCACACTCACCTTCCACCATTCCTATATCATTTGCAGAACCAGCAACCATAAATTCTAAAGTTGCACGCTCTAGGTCACTTGCTAATGGATTGATAACTAATTTTCCATCAATTTTCGCAACACGAACTTCTGAAATTGGACCGTTAAAAGGAATATCTGAAACTGATAAAGCTGCAGAAGCCGCTAAACCAGCTAAACAATCTGGCATTATATTTTTGTCAGCCGAGATTAAGGAAATCATTACTTGCGTATCAGCGTGATAATCTGACGGGAACATAGGGCGTAAAGCTCTATCAACCAAACGAGAAATTAACACTTCATAGTCAGATAATCTTGCCTCACGACGCAAAAATCCACCTGGAATGCGACCAGCAGCCGCATATTTCTCTTGATAATCTACCGATAAAGGTAAAAAATCGGTACCTGGTTTAGCACCTACCGTAGATACAACAGTTGCTAACAACATCGTATCTCCCATTTTAACTACTACAGATCCATCGGCTTGTTTAGCTAATTTGCCTGTCTCAATTTCTACAATTCTTCCATCGCCCAAATCGAACGATTTTTTTATTACATTCATTTACAAATTGTTGTGGCCTATTTTTCCTCTTTTTAATAGACCTTGTTTATATTTTATTTTTGAGTATTAAATTAAAAAAGCCACTCTAAAAGAATGGCTTTTAATGATAAAAGCTTTTTATTTAATGATATCTCTTAGCTGTAAAGCTTTGATGATAGCACGATAGCGAGCAATATCTTTTTTAAATAGATACGCCAAAATACCGCGACGTTTACCTACTAATTTTTGAAGTGATAACTGTGTAGAGAAATCTTTACGATTTTTCTTTAAGTGTTCTGTTAAGTGCGCAATACGGTATGTA
>DATJDT010000533.1:0-3513 GCA_035497275.1 Pedobacter sp. | reverse complement strand
GTTGGCCACGCCATCAATATTATTACCGAGAATATCACAGTTTACAGCTTGTTTAATGGCTTCGACAGACAAGAAATTGTGTATAGTATCTTTAGTTATAGCCTTTTCTTTTTTGGCTTGCTCATTTTGGCTCTTTATTTACTTCGCGGCTTGTTCTTATTTTTTATGCGCCAAACCATTATTTTAATGTCAAGGCATATTGAGTACGACATGAAAAATGAAATCTATGCTCATTATCAAGAGTTAAGTCTAGGTTTTTATCGCCGTAACAATACCGGAGATTTAATGAGTCGCGCAACTGAAGACGTAAATCGAGTGAGAATGTATGTTGGACCAGCCATTATGTACGCGATTAACACTGCGGTGTTGTTCTGCCTCATTATTTACTTCATGTTTTCGGTGAATGTTAAATTGGCTGTTTTTTGCCTACTTCCCCTTCCGGTTTTAGTAGTAACAATATATTACGTAAATACCCTTATTAACATCAAAAGCGAAAAAATCCAGGCACAGCTCGCCAAGCTTTCGAGCTTCGTACAGGAACGTTTTTCAGGCATCCGTGTAATTAAATCGTACGTAAGAGAAGAACATAACCAAGAAATATTTGCGAACGAAAATCAAACCTATAAAAACAATGCAATGGGCTTAGTAAAGATCCAAGCATTATTTTATCCTTCAATGTTATTGTTGGTTGGTTTAAGTACCATCTTAACCGTTTATATTGGCGGAAAACAAGTTATTGAAGGTGCCATAACGCCAGGTAATATTGCCGAGTTTATTGTATATGTAAATCAGCTCACTTTTCCTGTAACCATGTTAGGGTGGGTTACCACGTTAATTCAGCGAGCAGCTGCCTCCCAGAAGCGGATAAACGAATTTTTGCAATTAAAACCAGAAATCACTTCCAACAATACGACAGAACCTATCATTGAAGGGAAAATTAGTTTCAAAGACGTAAGTTTCACTTATCCTGACACGGGGATTAACGCTTTGAAGAACATTAGCTTTGATTTAGAGAAAGGACAGTTTATTGCTATTATCGGGCGCACAGGCTCGGGAAAATCTACGCTGGCAAATCTAATCATGCGTATGTATGACGTTGACTCTGGATCGATCTTAGTTGATAACCAAGAATTGAAAACAATCAACCTAAACAACTATCGAGATCAAATAGGTTTTGTGCCACAAGAGGTGTTTTTATTTTCTGATACGATCAAGAACAATATTGCTTTCGGTTTATCTACTGTTACTGATGAAGAAGTTGAACGAGCCGCTATCAATGCTGCTGTTTATCACAATATCATCCATTTTGACAAAAAGTTTGAAACCATGCTGGGTGAACGCGGCATCACGCTTTCTGGGGGACAAAAACAACGCGTTTCTATAGCTAGAGCTCTAATAAAAGAGCCAAAAATCTTAATATTCGATGATTGTCTTTCGGCAGTTGACACAAAAACCGAAGAAGAAATATTAACTAATTTAGGAAAGATAATGCTGGGAAAAACCAGTATCATTATTGCCCACCGTATTTCTACTATCAAAAATGCAGATAAAATAATTGTTTTAGACCAAGGAATGATCATCGAACAGGGAACTCATCAGCAACTCTTAAATAAAGCTGGAGTTTACGCAGAAATGTATGATAATCAATTGCTCGAAGAAGAAAATCGCTAATTCCAAGAGTATAAAGCTAAATTCAATCATAAAAAATTTACATAAATTTTAACTTAATCGAAAAATGATAACGTTTTCTATTTTGAACTTTGAGAATTATTCCTTTATATTTACCCCAACCTTAAACCAATACTATACACAACAATGGGAGATTTTGACAATAAAGAGAGAGAAGAGGTTTTTTCGAAGAAAGTAAGAGCTGGAAAACGCACTTATTTTTTTGATGTAAAAGCTACGCGCTCAGGCGACTATTACCTAACCTTAACGGAGAGTAAAAAGAGATTAGAAGATGGTGTATTTGTAAAACATAAAATTTTCTTATACAAAGAAGATTTTGAGAAATTCACTGAAGGCTTAACAGAAACAGTTGAGTATATCAAGTCACATCAAGAAGTAGTAGAAAAACGCTATGAATATTCTGAAAATGCAGAATATAGCCATAGTCCTAAAACAGATAATGATGATTTTTCTTTTTAAGAAAGAATCAATTTAAAAAGTCCCGATCAAATCGGGACTTTTTTTTTGACTTACGAAGTGCTAATAGCTAATGCATAAATTCCTTAATGCCATCAAGCAATCCCTCCTCGAATGAAAACACTTAATTTCACCTTTATTTTATGGCTGATTATGATTCAGCTTTTTGCTCAAAAACCGACTCATGAAAAAGTCGATAATAAGTTAAATAAAATGCTAGCTGAAATGGCAAAGGATTTTAAGGGGGATGTTGGTATCTACGTAAAAAACCTAAAAACGGGCAGAGTCGCCACTTTAAATGCGGATAGTATTTTTCCTACTGCAAGTATGATCAAAGTGCCTATAACTTGCGGAATTTTCGATAAAATTGAAAAGGGTGAGTTAGCTTACAACACGGAATTAGTTTACAAAGACAGCTTGCTGTACGCTGGTGAAGACATATTGGGGTCATTTAAAAATAACGAGAAAATTTGGCTTAGTAAGGTGCTCATGCTCATGATTACCACGAGTGACAATACCGCCAGTTTATGGGCTCAAAGCTTAGCAGGTACAGGCACCGTAATTAACGAATTGATGGAAAAGAACGGCTTCGAATATACCCGTGTTAATTCGAGGACCCCCGGCAGATCGGCTAACCAACGAAAATACGGCTGGGGCCAAACCACGCCTCGAGAAATGGCAACCCTGTTAACTTTAATTAGAAATGGGAAAATGATCAACGAAGCGGCATCTGAAAGGATTTACCGCAATTTGGTCCGCATCTATTACGATCACGAAGCACTCTCAGAAATTCCACCCTATATACAGGTGGCTTCAAAATCTGGCGCTGTGAATGAGGCGCGATCAGAAGTAGCTTTAGTGAACGCACCGCATGGCGACTATGTTTTCTGCATCACCACAAAAAACCAAAAAGATACGTCCTGGATACATGAAAATGAAGGCACTACGCTGATCCGAAAATTAAGTAAAACCTTATGGAAGTACTTTGAACCAAAATCTAGTTGGCAACCAGCTAAGGGTATGGAGAAGTATTATTAAAAATGTTATTTTCTATTATTAATTGCGTAAATTAGGCCTAACAATCACTCTGTCGGTTAGCGTCTTCAAAAACCCAATTTCATTACTAATTTAGAGTCCACGTCAAGTCCACCCCAGGTCCACAGTAAGTCCACCTGAAGTCCACAGTAATAAGCTTGTTCTAGGCTTGTATTAGGCTAGTACCCTAGTTGTGTATCAATATTGTGCCATTCGTTTCTATTTCCTTCTAAAAACGTATTTTGGATTAATTAAACCAATCTAATGAAAGCATATTCGTTTCTAACTGCATTTTGCCTATTCTTATCGTTAAATTCTAACGCGCAAAGCTGG
>DATJDT010000532.1:0-2598 GCA_035497275.1 Pedobacter sp. | reverse complement strand
GCAAACTGCTCTTGGTGTCGGTTGGGCAATACTCCAACCTTTACTTGCTGCAGCAATCTTCACTCTTTTCTTCAATCGCGTAGCCAAGATTCCTTCCGGTTCAGCAGACATACCCTACCCCGTTATGGCATATCTGGGCATGGCCTTTTGGAACAGCTTTGCAAGTGCGTTAGGAACTGTCAGCAACTCACTTGTTTCAAGTCAGGGTGTATTAACAAAAGTGTATTTCCCTCGTCTTATACCACCAATATCTGCTGTATCGTTAAGTATTATCGACTTTGTCTTTGCTGCCGCGGTGTTATTTGGACTACTTGCCGTATATAGAATCGTACCTGATATGCTAGGTATTCTTATTATGGTTCCTTCACTTGTGTTGATTATTCTTGCAGCCTTGGGCGCAGGTCTATTCTTTGCGGCATTGAATGTTAAATATCGCGATGTTAGATCAGCACTACCATTTATAATTCAAATTGGATTCTTCGTCACTCCGGTCATCTATCCTATAACTATGATTCCTGAGCGTTTTCAAATATATGCGTTCCTAAACCCAGCTACTGGTGCGATATCATCCGTGAAGGCAGCCATGTTTGGTGATCCTATTAATTGGCTTGGGGTACTTATATCTTGGGTATCAACAATCGTCCTTCTAATTATCGGTGTCTGGTATTTTAGGCGAACAGAAAAGAATTTTGTGGATATTATTTAGTTATGAATAAAGAGAGAGAACCAGCTATTGAGGTTAACGGACTTAGCAAAAGCTACATCATTAACCATAAGAATAAAGCTAGCTATAGCACTATTAAGGACGATTTTAGTAAGTTATTTACTCATCCTTTTCGCAAAGGTGCGGCTACAGATAGTGAAGAAATCTTTTGGGCCCTTGATGATATATCTTTTAAAGTAAACCCAGGAGAGATATTCGGAATAATTGGGCGGAACGGTTCTGGCAAGTCCACTCTCTTAAAGATACTGTCTCGCATTGTAGAGCCAACGAGTGGCGAAGCAATCTTACGTGGACGTGTAGCCAGTCTGCTAGAGGTTGGCACTGGATTTAATCCCGAACTAACTGGACGAGAAAACATATTCTTTAATGGATCTATGCTTGGAATGAGCAAGCGTGAGATTGCTGCCAAGTTTGATGAAATTGTTGAGTTCTCTGAGGTAGAAAAATTTATTGATACCCCTGTAAAATTCTATTCATCAGGTATGTATGTCCGCTTAGCCTTCTCAGTTGCCGCCTACTTAGAGCCTGATGTACTAATACTCGACGAGGTCCTTGCGGTAGGCGACGCAGCTTTTCAAAAGAAATCTCTTAATAAGATTCTGGAAACGATGAATGATGGTCGTACAGTTATATTTGTTAGCCATAGTATGAGCTCAATACGCCAACTATGTACAAGTGGGATTATGCTTGACGGCGGTAAGGTTGTATATAGTGGTCCTGTGGACGGATTAATTGAAAAGTATACTCTTGAAAATGACAAGCAAGTCTCTTTGGGCCGTGGCGGAAAAATAGGCCCAGATTGGCAAAACCCAGAAAGCATTATAGATAGCTCCTATTTCACTCCACACAAAGTCTATATAACCGACGAGAAGGGTGTAAAAATCACAGATCCACTACCTAATAATGAAGACCACTGGTTAGTCCTAGAGGGAACTGCGAAGAAAGAGGATTCTTTGTTGAATATTGGTTATTCGGTCTGGGATGATGAAGGTAGAGAGCTATTATACTTTACCCTCTCGACTGATGGTCCCCAGAGCCAGTGGCCAAAAATTGGCAAAGGTAAGTTTACGCTCAAGGGTAAGATTCCTAAACACCTCCTCAACGCTGGCTACTACAAACTGAAAGTCATTGCGAGCGCACATGGCAAAGAGTGGATTTATGACCCTGATTCTAGTCAGATTCGTCTTGAGATTAGTGTTCGTCATGGTGAGCATGAATCTCCATATTGGAAAGATGGCCGTGGGGGTAGCTTTGCGCCTATTTTTTGACAGTGTACAAAACTGCAACATTTCTTTGAATCCAGACCACAATTTTGACCTAATTTCTTTCAATCCAATTAAAATTCTGCGTTATATTAATTTTTCCAATGTCAGAGCAGGTTCAACGCCAAATACGAAATTTGGAAATAAATAACTTATTGTA
This sequence comes from Pedobacter sp., assembly GCA_035497275.1. Taxonomy (GTDB): domain Bacteria; phylum Bacteroidota; class Bacteroidia; order Sphingobacteriales; family Sphingobacteriaceae; genus Pedobacter. The sequence continues at coordinate 452 of DATJDT010000532.1, read as the reverse complement.
AATGATGGGCCAGGTAAAAGTCTCGAGAAGTAGCGTGTTTTTTTTTACTTTATGTCTCAATTTAGTTGTTCATGTGAGTCTTATAATTCAAAGCCTATATTTTTAGATTCTTAATAAATACTTTATTAAGAAAATTAGGATTGCGTTCAAATTTTCGAAACTTTTAAATTTCCTCTTTTGGTTAAAATTTCTGTTCCTTTGCCGAGCAAAAATAATTCGGCATCAGAATTTTATTAATTTTCAGATCAAGTTGAACGCCAAGTAAGAAAATTAGAAATAAATAAGCATTGAAAATAATGACCAGGTTTCTTGTTTGCGAGATGCATATTTAGTAAAAAAATGTATATAAAAATTTAAAAAATCATATCAAGTCGGATTTTGCACGAATTTGCACAAACAATAAATATTTTTGTTTAATCAAAGCCACAAATTCGATTCAAAATTAAATTAAC
>DATJDT010000531.1:0-1707 GCA_035497275.1 Pedobacter sp. | reverse complement strand
ATCCTATAAAATTTGTGTGATTAGCCGGCAAAAAATTCTCTGTAGAATTAACTGTATTACTGAAGCCAAGGCGACCAGTAACTTTAAGATTCTCGTTAATAAACCACTCCAAGAATGTATTATTGGTAATATCGCTGTACTTCGATGTTGAACGCGTATTGAGTGTTGCATTGTACATTGGATTATATACGTCTTCAGACAAGACAGGGCCAATGCCTAAAAATTTACGAATGGTGCCATCTTCGTTAGTTGTTCTCCAATAGGGATTCAATTTAGCGTATTCAGAAAAATCTCCGTAAGGTGAATTTATTGCATTTACATTGGTATATTGTGATTGATTTCTGAATAAAATATTTTTGTAACGATACGATACATAAAGACTTCCCCCCATATTTTTACGGTCACTTCCCCGCATTACACCTTGTGTGTTGGTCATAAAGAAATTTGCCCCTACGCGTAATCGATTATCGCCAGTTTCAAAACCAAGAGTTTGTTTGTTTGTGATTCCAGTTCTCACAGGTTGTGACAACCAGTCTGTATTTACGCCATTTTGAACTTCCTTTAAATTGGCATAATACAAACTATCATAGGCTAAACCCACTATAGGTTGAATTCTATCATAGGCACCCAACTGTTTCTCCAAATTTAATTTTTCTGTGGCGTTTGCAACATTATAACTGCTTAAGTCTGGGCTTTCTATGCTAACACTACCTGTGTAATTAATTCTCAACTCACCTGGCTTTACTTTTTCAGTTTCGATAACTATAACGCCATTGGCCGCTCGAGATCCATATAGCGCCTTTGCTGATGCGTCTTTTAAAATGGTTACTGTTTCAATTCTGTTAATATCTAAATCAGATACTTTTTCTATGGTCATTTCAAAACCGTCGACAATAAAAAGTGGTTGATTAGGTTTAGTAGCATATTGGCCTTTTAGATCTGGAAATGAAGATGCCCCTCTAATTTGCATATCCGGAATCTTATTTGGATCAGAACCGAAAGCAAGGTTATCTTGTATGTTTAAAGAAGGTTCAATATTTTTCAGACTTTGAAAAATATTTACTACACCTCCCCTTTGCAATTCTTGACGTGTAATTTTGGTAGCTGCGCCTGTGAAAGATTCTGCTCTGCGGTTAAAAATACCCGTTACTACCATTTCGCCTATCTCGGTGCTGCTAGTTTTTAAGGATATATTTAATGAAGTTCTTCCCGCAATTGGAATAACTTGCGATTCCATTCCCAAAAAAGTAACTTTTATTGAGGCGTTTTCTGTTACGCTAAAGTTAAAGCGGCCGTCTTCATCAGCTACTGTACCATTTTCAGTACCTATTTCAACAATATTTGCACTTCCTAGTGGCAACTTATTTTCGTCGGTAACTACACCAGATATCGATACTTTCTTAGGTTCAACAATTTTTTCGTCCTTATTGGTTTTTGGGCCAATAATTATTGTATTTTCTTGAATGCTGTACGCTAACTTAGAACCTGCTAATATTTGATCTAGTACTTTTCGAAAAGGTAAATTCTTACCTTTTATATTAACTTTTGGTAAGACGTTTACTTCTTCATGGTTATAAATGATATGAAGTTTTGTTTGTTTTGTTAACGCATCAATGACGGTTGAAACTGGAGCATTCTTTAAATTTAAGCTCACTGTTTGTACGGTTTGCGCAATCAGATTGGCTGAAAAGGATAAATAGCAGGATC
>DATJDT010000530.1:0-2081 GCA_035497275.1 Pedobacter sp. | reverse complement strand
AATTGGCTATTTGATGTTTGGTTAGAATTGAAATTTGGAGACCCTACCGGAATTAAGACAGCGAAAAGTGGGTTTGAACAAAAATATGCAGTTCAAACAAGGCAGATGTCTTATCATAATGATAATGTTCCTCAACAAGTTCAGACTAAATTAGATGAAGTTAACACTAACCAAGCTAACGGTAAGATTATTAAAGGAGGTGCAAATGTCGTTGCCTTTACTATTCAAACAAGTGCTGAAATTTCAAGCAATATAGTTCCTTTGGGAGAAGTTGTAAATCTTGCAGCAAGAGGTTTAAATTTATTAAAATATTCTGGGAAAGCTAGAAGTTTTGCTTTCAAGTTTGCAGAAGAGGTTATAGCTAATACATCAAAGGAAAGACTTCCAAGAGCCATTACCGCTATCTTGGATAGACAAACAGGTAAAGTTTATTATGGACGATCAGGGGTGTTGAAAAGTGTTGAAGATTTAAATGCACAACTTAAAAGCCTAATTCCGAAAGAAAGTTTAGAAAAATGGTCTGTTACTAATTGTGCGGAGTGTGACGCTTTAAATAATGCTTTAAATGATGGAGCAAAGATTAAAGATTTAGAAATGCACACATTACAAGTTGAGAAAAAGACCGGAAAGGCTGTTGATTTTGAAAGATGTGCTAATTGCAAAGAAACTACAAAAGACATAAAAACTACAAGTGACAGAAAATAGAAAAGAATTTAAAAATGCCGAAGTGGAAAAGATAGTAAGAGATGCTATGCTCAACACACAACAACAAGATAAGAATGAGATTATTGAGTTAATTAAGATAGAGGGCTATCCTATATTTAATTCAGTCATAGAATTTTTAACTGATTTCGGAGGTCTTCATGTTTATTTTAAGAATCAGCAAAATGGTATAGTAAATGACGATATTAATTTTGATCTTAACCATGCATTTAATTTAGAAGTTCCAGAGAGGGTTTTTAAAGATTACATTCCAAGAGTGAAAAAGGAATTATGTATTATAGGGACAGCTTATCGAGACCACTTTATACTGCTTATGTCAAATGATGGAAATGTTTATGGAGGGTACGATGATTATTTATGTAAAATCAGTAATACGGGGATAGGTGCTATCGAGGCGATAATTCTAAATCAATCTTTTATTGAAATTGAATTATAAGTTTCCCTGCTGGTTTAAGTGTTTCGCAGAGTACTTAAATTAAATAAGTGTTGTTAGTATTGTGGTTAAGGAGATAAGTAATTAAAGCCCGTTGGTGTAGAGCCAGCGACTTTTTTATTTAAGATGCTTAAGCCTGTTTAGTTTTTACATTTCTTAAAATATAAAACCCTAAATAATCTAAGCATACTGTATATTTTACCGTAAGCTTCGCAGCCTGCTTTTGTGCGTTAACCATGCTTCCCGAATTACGGGATAAGTGGTGCTTTTGAGAAAAAGCATTAAAAATTAGTTGTACAATCCGTTATATTTACAAGAAAGAAATATGCTCTTTGAAATGGCTTTAGCAGGGTTGTAATTCTGCTTCAATTTTCTAAATAAAGTTTATGTCCTGGCGGGATGTTGATGCCGGGTAGGAAATACTCTATCGCCAATACGAATTATCGGTATGGGTTTAATGGACAGGAAAAATCTACAGAGATCAACGGCTCTGAAAACCTTTACACGGCTAAGTTTTGGGAATATGACAGCAGGATAGGAAGGCGATGGAACATCGACCCTAAACCCACAATGGGACTAAGTGTGTATTCTTGTTTCGAAAATAATTCTTTACTACTTGTAGATATTAATGGTGATAAACCTACGCGTAAGCAGGCAGCAGCAATGGCAGATGATGTTTATAATAAAAAATCTGACAAGAAATTAAGAGGAGGATGGCGACGGTCTGAAATTCAAATAAATGGAGTTGATAAAGATAAATTGACTGACGACAATACAGGATTGAAATCAGCAATCTATGAAAGAGTTAATAAAAAAGGTGTGGTTACAGAATATTCTTATGTAACCGCAGGAACGGATTTTACTTCAAGTGAAGATTGGAAAAATAATATTTTTCAAATTCCTGGTTTAGCCGAGCAGTACAAGC
>DATJDT010000529.1:0-8912 GCA_035497275.1 Pedobacter sp. | reverse complement strand
TAGCACACGTTTACCATGTGGCCATCTCGAATAAAACATGTGATACTTCCCATCTTCGCCCTTAATTACACTGCTGCACCAAGAATAAAAGCGCTCATCTTTAAATATGTTTACCGAATCAATTGGCTTAATCAACTTATTAAGGTCAAGATCGTCCTGAGCATGAGCATCCATAACTATGGATACTACCCCAATTAAAATTAAAAGTTGCAGTATATATATTTTAATAATTTGCATATTATTCATTTGTATGGATCGAGCTTAAAAAGTTACCTACAAAGATACTTACCTAAGCATAAAATTAAATAGATTATAGTAGGGTAATAATGGATTTTTCGACGAATATCATCCAAGTTAGATGCCAAAATCGTTGAAGAATTCGCTAGTTGGAAAGAACTTTGCTGAATAAAATTTTTGCTATTTGTACAAAAAAAGAATTATGCGATTACCTGTCCTATTATCCTTGCTCACTTGTTCATTGCTCCATGTGCATGCTCAACAAAAAACAATGAACGAAATGTGGGGCAACTCAACTGCCGTTACCAAAACAAGTGATGACGCTAAGTACAAGTTGTTTGATAAGGGAAATTATGCCATGTTTATCCATTTTGGCATGTATTCTCAATTAGGAGGCAAATGGGATGGCAAAACCTATTATGGTATTTCAGAATGGCTAATGAATAATAACGTAGCAAATATCCCTGTGAAGGAATATATGGAACAGGCCAAAAACTTCAACCCAGCTAAGTTTGATGGAAGGGCAATTGCCAAATTAGCGAAGAATGCTGGAATGAAATATATCGTTGTCACTGCCAAACACCATGATGGTTTTGCGATGTACGATTCTAAAGTAAGTGACTTTAATGTTGTAAAGCAAACACCTTTTGCAAGAGATCCGATCAAAGAACTTGCCCAAGCTTGTAGGGACGAAGGCTTAGGCTTTGGATTCTACTATTCGCATAACCAAGACTGGACTTTTCCTGGTGGAAATGGCGGACCACAAATAAATGAAAATGGAGAGAAGGTTGGGTTCGACTATTATTTCAAGCATAAATGCCTCCCTCAAGTAGAAGAGATTACTACAAAATATGGCCCTCTTTGCTTAATATGGTTTGATACTCCTGGCAATATGCCCGAAAAATATGTAAAAGAGCTTATCGCTGTAGTTCGAAAAAATCAACCTAACGCACTTGTCTCTGGCCGAGCTGGTCACGGTTTTGGAGATTACGAAACTTTTGGCGATATGGAGGTTCCGTTAAAACGAAAGGATGGATATTGGGAAACTGTTGACGTAACGAACGATTCGTGGGGCTATGCATGGTATGATGAGCATTGGAAAAGTAGCAAAACAATTTTAACCAATCTTATCTCAACGGTGGCTAGAGGAGGCACCTATATGCTTAATATTGGTCCTTCTCCAGATGGTACCGTTAATCCAGTTGCAAATGAAGTATTAACCCAATCTGGCGAATTCATTAAGCGATACCCTCAAGTTATATATGACGCAAAACCCTCACCTTGGCTTATTGAGCAGCCTTGGGGGGATGCTACCGTGCAGGGCAAGAAACTAAATTTGTGTATTTACAATTGGCCCGAAAATAATCAGCTAAATCTATACGGCCTGAAAAACAAAATAACCAAAGCTAATATTTGGCATAACGGAAAGAAGAAACCAGTAGTATTCAACAAAGATGGCAATTGGACAAAAATAAGCTTACCTATACAGAAGCCAGAAAAATGGATTTCGGTAATTGAATTGGAACTAGATGGCATACCAGCGGTTGAGGAAGGCTTAGGTGTTGACAGGCAACTAGCCTTAAACCTCAATGTTATTTTGGGAAAAGCAGTTAATTGCGCTGTAGATAAGAAAGAGTGGATGGAAAAATTCGGTGAGTGGAAACACATTTATCAAGCCAAACAATGGAAACCCAATTCTGAGCTAAGCTGGGAGGTTAATTTTAAAACGGCTGGACTTTACTCATTCGAGCTGAACTATACTGGTAAAGGCCGCATGGCTTGGCGAATCACGGTTGATGATCAAAGTTTTATTCAAAACCAACAAAATTCTTCTAACATCTATCAATATTTCCCAATGGGAGTTTTAAAAATTGATAGACCAGGAAAGCATAAAATTTCAGTATCACTTATAGAAGGTTCCTTTGAGGAAGCGAGTTTGAAAAGTATCAAAATAGGCGCATTTGAATAATACGCCTATTTTGTTAATCTTAAAGTTTTAAACTTTCCATTCTTTTTTTAGCTGCCTACCAATTAGCTTATCAGCTTCTTTATCATTAATGAATTTTTCCTTTTCAGGATTCCATTTTAGTGGTCGCTTTAATTCATAAGCAATGTTAGCCAGATTACAAACTGTTGCGGTGCGATGTCCTGTTTCAACTGGCGCTACAGTATTTCCTCTAGTTTGCACAGCATCTAAGAAATCTTGGTAATGATTTTTACTTAAATAAACTTGTTTATCATTATCGCCAAATTTATAATCTTGCAATGAAACTGGGTCTGTAACCAATTTACCACGTTGAACTTCTAACTTACCTTTAGTACCAATAATTTGGATTGCGTTACCTATGCCAAAATTTTCATGGCTAACCTGAATCCCATTTGCATAAGTGAAATTTAAATATTTATTGTCATTACTAGGCGGATTAAATGCTATCGGACCACTTTTATCCATATCTAAGCCCCATTGCACAATATCGAACATATGAGCACCCCAATCGGTTACCATACCACCACCTATGCCTTTATACAAACGCCAATCTGCCCAGGCAGGTTGTTCATCAAAATTTGGAGCTATTCGGCTGTTGTAGTCAATGTATTCATTTGGTCCAAGCCACATATTCCAGTCTAAATCTGCCGGCACTTCCTGCTTTGGCAAATTGTATGGTACTGGTGGAGGTCCAACACTTACTTTAATAGATTTAATATCACCCAAAAGACCATTGCGCATAATGTTGGCTGTTTGCCTAAACTCAGCCCACGAACGTTGCATGCAACCTGTTTGAAAAACTCTTTTATACTTCTTTGCTGCATCAACCATTGCCCTACCCTCTGCAATGCTTAACGATAATGGTTTTTCGCAATAAATATCTTTACCTGCTGCGGCTGCCCTAACTGCTGCCGCGGCATGCCAATGATCTGGTAATGCCATCACTACCGCATCAATATCTTTACGTTCCAAAATTTCTCTAAAATCAGCATATTCCTGACAAGAATTTTGAACTGACGTATTATTTTTCTTTGCATAATACTCGTTTGCTTGTCTCGCAAATGATTTCAGTTTTCTACCATAAACATCACTAGCAGCAACAATTCTTGCTTTCTCTAAACCTATAAACGAATTTTTTAAGCCAACACCTTGACGGCCTACCCCAATAAAGCCTAAACTTACCTGATCGCTAGGCGCTAAATAACCTACGCCACCCATTACGTGCCTAGGGATAATGGTAAATGCAGTTAAAATACCTGCACTTTTAATAAAATTCCGTCTAGATTGGGAATTAATTTTTTCTTTTTCTTTGTCCATTTGTGTATAACTGGTTAGATTGATAATTGTATTTGATACACTAATATAGAAATACTTTTAACAAAAAACAATCGATTGTTTTTTTTATTTAAAATGTGATAATCTGTAAAGGTCTTAACATACTAAACACCTATCTTCCTATCTCTAGCTACTATTTTCCATATTTTATCCAGTTCACGATCTTTGATACTAACAGCATGTTCATACAAAGCGCAAGTTGGACAAATATGAGACGGCAAAGCATATAACACATCACCCATTTGATAGCTATGATTCTCCGGTGCTTTTAAAACCAAATGTTCTTCACTATGGGAAACTGCATGCAGATCGGGCGCATTTAAGAACCGTACTCTTCGAGAAAGCTCATATTCTGAGGAGATCGACTTATGTCCAATATCAACCGTTAAAAGCTCTGGTGAAGGCATAGATATAATCCTTCCCACTACCAAAGCAGCTGGTAAAAAATTTTGTTCCGGTAAGCTGTTTTGGTAATTTCCATCCCAATAAACAAAAGTTCCAGGGCTACACTCAACGTCCTTTAGTTGTGCGTAAATAGGAAAAGAAGGTGAACCGCCCATAATCAACTCCACTTTTTCAAATCCATTTGCTACAAGCATTTCCTTCAAACCCAATACCCGATTATAAATTTCCATACATTCGTGTGTACGTTTCACGAAATCTGTCTCATCAATATGTCCATCATAGGCATGCAAGCCCATAAAGCTAAGAGAAGGTAATTCTGCTATTTTCTTACAAAGTTGAAATGCATTTTCTGGTGCTATCCCTGTCCTATTCATCCCTACATTTAAATCGAGATATACAGAAATTGTGATCCCATTCTTTTGCGCTGCATCAGCCAACTGCTCCGCAATCGCTATATGATCAACCAAGCAAGAGAATTTTGTTGTGGGATATTTCTCGATGAGTTTAATAAACCGTTTCATCTTTGGCCTGTTAGGCTGATAAGCTAATAGTACATCTTTACTCTTACTCATTGCCAACATTTCGGCTTCGGCAATCGTAGCGCATTTAAACTTATTGATGCCTGCTAAAATCATCAATTCTGTAGCCTCTATACATTTATGGGTCTTTACATGAGGACGTAATTGATCTATATGACTAACATTATTGATAAGTGTTTGAATATTCTTTTTTACACGATCTGCATAGATTACCAATGCAGGCGAATCTAATTGATCAACGTTATTTATTTCATACCAGGCTTTTTCGTTTAATAGCATAGTCCAAAATACAAATAATTAGCTTATTAGTTAGATAGCTTCTCGGAATTTGCAGATAGGCGTTCTTTTAGCTAAGTTTGGAATACGTCTTATCCAATTTTATGACCGATATTGAAAAAAGAAATAACGTATCCATTGTTGGATCTGGGATTAAAACCATGGTGCTTGCCCACGGCTACGGCTGCGACAAACAGGTATGGAGTGAGATCTCTGCCGCGTTTGAAAAGGATTACCGGATTGTAACATTCGATTACGTTGGCGCAGGTGGTTCAGACCTTGATGCTTATAACAGCGAACGATATTCAACGCTTGATGGCTATGCCAAAGACATTCTTGATATATACCAGGCACTGGGACTAAAAGACACCATATTTGTGGGACACTCAGTTTCATCGATGATTGGATTACTGGCAGCGAACCAACATCCAGCATATTTTGAAAAACTCATTTTCCTAGGTCCGTCGCCCCGATACCTTAATGATGAGGGCTATCATGGTGGGTTTGAGTTACCAGACTTAGAAGACTTGTTCGAGATGATGGACAACAACTATCTAGGCTGGTCAAAAGCACTTGCACCAGCGTTTATGGGAAACCCCGATCGGCCCGAGCTTGGAGAAAGACTCACTAATAATTTTTGTGCTACTGATCCAAATATTGCTCGAGAATTTGCGAGAACTACATTCCTTTCCGACAACAGGCAAGATCTTAAAAACTTAACTATTCCATCGCTAACCCTACAATGCACATCAGATATTGTTGCACCAATGGAAGTTGGCCAGTATATACACGAGCATGTGAAAGATAATACTTTGATTATTCTAGAGGCAACTGGTCACTGCCCACACATGAGCGCTCCAGAAGAAACAATTAAGGCAATGAAAGCCTATTTAAACTAAATATAAGAGTGGATAGCAAGTTTTTGGATTCCCTTACCGACCCTGTTGCTCTTTATGAGAATGCTCCATGTGGGTACCTATCTTTCATGGCTGACGGGACGATTATCAAAATCAACCAAACCCTGCTCAACTGGCTGGAGTTGGAACGGAAAAACGTATACCACAAGTTAAGCCTTAAAGATTTGCTTAGTCGTGGGGGAAGCGTCTATTATGAGATGTTTTATTTTCCTTTACTCAAGCTTCAAGATTCGGTGCAAGAAATTAGTTTTGATTTTGTTCGCAGCGACGGCTCGAAGTTCCCTGGTTTGATGAATTCCAACACTGTAAAATCTGAAAGTGGTGAAATCCTTGCCATCAATAGCACGATTTTCAATATTACCGATCGAAAAAAATATGAGCATGACCTGCTTCAAGCAAAAAGAACAGCTGACGAGGAACGCAATCGTTTTGAGTTCCTATCAGACTTCGTTCCGGAAATGATTTGGACTGCAAATAACCAGGGCATCATCAACTATGTGAACAAACGCTTTACTAGCTTCTTTGGCAGCGATACCCAATTGATAAAATTGTATACAAGAATTCATGAAAACGATCGCATATCTTTCCTCCGCATGTGGATATCATCGCTCCGCGCAGGGACAGGCTTTGCTAAACAGATTAGATTAAGAGACCTCTTAGGCAGTTATCAATGGTATCTCATCCAAGCTTTACCCAACAGGGACGAAGAAAACCAAATCAGTAAATGGGTTGGCACCTGTAACAACGTCAATGAGCAAGTAACTGAGTTTAACCGAATGGACGAATTCATTTCAGTAGCCAGCCATGAATTAAAAACACCTATTACTACGCTAAAAACTGCCGTACAGCTCATGGAAAGGGCAAAACACACCTTAGAACCTACTTCCAGAATACCAGGATTAATTGAGAAAGCATCACGTAGTGTAGAACGAGTGAGTATATTGATTGATGACCTCCTAAATACAGAGCGTATGAAAGAAGGACAGATGGAACTTAAATATTCAGTTTTCGACCTTCATCAATTTCTTGCTGAACTACTCAAAGACCTTCCAGTAAACTCAGATCAACAGCTTATCCTTAACGCACCTGCTGATATACAGTTTAGAGCCGATGCACAGCGAATTGAACAAGTAATTCTCAACTTCATTACGAATGCTACCAAATACGCAACAAAATCTAAAGTAATAGAACTAAGGGCAGAACAACTTGATGCTGAAATCAAAATCTCAGTTATAGATAAGGGAGAAGGTATAACAGCCGAAAAATTACCGCACCTTTTTGATCGATACTATCGTGCAGATAACCTCGGTCGGCAATACTCTGGCCTAGGTTTGGGGCTCTATATATCAAGTGAGATTATTAAGCGACATGGAGGTAAAATTGGTGCTGAAAGCACCCCTGGCGAAGGGAGTATCTTTTGGTTTAGCTTGCCAAAGTATAGCTAATAAGTATCGCGGACTATTTGGCGCAGTAAATTGAGGTCTGCGTAAGCTGCCCCCATGGTGTTATTAAAATAGACATAAACTTTTTTCCCTTCCCTAAGCCAATCGGTTATGTAGCTTGCATATTCATATAGCACGTCATCGCTATAACTACCTCGATAGTCCCCCCCTGGCCCATGAAAGCGTAGGTACACAAAATCTGGGTGAGTTTCCATAACAGGACTATTTGCAGGAATTTTATCGTGGATGACCATTCCCAACTGGTAGGCATCCAGAAGCTCATAGATTTCTGAGATATAAAGAGATGGGTGGCGAAACTCCAGGGCAATGTTCCATTCAAGTTGGGGATCATTATCCCTCAAAACCGACATTAAAAATTTCAATTGTCCAAATTGTCCTATCCGAACACTAGGGGGAAACTGTACTAACACACATCCCTTCTTAGTTCCAACATTACCGATCACCTCAAAAAAACGGGAAACTAGCACTGGATCAAAAGCTAAATCCTTGTTGTGGGTAATTTCTTTAAAGAGCTTAAAAGTGAACCGAAATCTCTCAGGAACATCAGCTGCCCATTTATGCACTGTAGTACCCAGCGGCATTTTATAAAACGAACTATTAATTTCAATACTATCCATCAATGATGCATAATAGCATAACCGTGACTTTTCCTTATACGCTTCGGGATAGTATAACTTATTAGGAACTGGCAATAACAAGCCACTGGTTCCCGAATAATAATTTTTAAATTGTAGGTCCATCAGCAAAATAACACTTAATGCTCCTAATTGTTGTAAATAATACTTAACATGTCAAAAAGACAGATAAGACACCGTAAATCAACACTTTAGTCATTATAATGTAAACACAATCTTCACAAACATCTTTCGGCATTTACTTTGCGTTTATCATTAAAACAATATGCAAAACAACTATCCAACACAAATAAAACACAGAGATCATGAGAAAACAATTTTTCATTTTACTGGCGTTGGCAGTTGGACTGTCCGCCTGTAGCAGCTATAATTATTATGCTGTAAGTAATAAAAAAATAAACAATAACTATCAGAGCTTTGCTTGGCTACCAGAGGGGAAATCAAAAGCTTCCAAAGTATATGACAATGATGTTGCAACCGAACGAATTATGGAAGCAACAACCACAGCACTTACTAATCGTGGATTAAAACTGGATAATAAACATCCCGATTTATTGATTAAATATACTGCGGGTGTGAGTACCAAGACTAAAGAGTATAATGAACCAGTATATTATAATCCACCAGCAAGGTATGTTCCAAGAGTAGGTTTTAGCAGAGGTCGTGCATTCTACTACTATTCTTATATAAATCCGTTTCCTGTTTATGTAGGTTCTGAATTAAGAAGGGTTCATATTAAAGAAGGTAGCTTGATGATTGATCTAATAGATCGTAAAAGTGGTAAGCTTCTTTGGAGAGGCTGGGCTGAAGGAGAAATCACTAGTCCCGAGAAAGCCATCAATGATATCCCGAAAGTTGTGGACAACATTTTTAAAAAGCTATCCTCTTAAATAAATAAAGCGCCTATTGGCGCTTTATTTATATGGTGTACGTCTATTGATAATTTAATCAAATGATTAAAACAATTTGTTAAATCAGAAATTAGTCTTTACATTTGCGTTAAGATGGCGAAAAAAAGTACAGCAGAGAAACTTGATATTTCTACAGAAGCAAAGATAAAAGAAGCAGCTCGCATTGTTTTTTATCAGAAAGGCTTTGCAGCCACCCGCACAGATCGG